>JBDLQY010000095.1:0-12929 GCA_039800325.1 Pseudomonadota bacterium
TGCCCTCAAAGCCTGCATCCCCACGTTTGATGGCTTCGGCAAAAGTGACCTCAGCGATCTGCCGCAACAAAATGGGCTGACCGTTCTTGGCGGTGATGGCCAGATTGCGCAAGTCCTCCAGACGGGACGTGCGGCCCAAATTTCGGATCAAGTACTCGCGCCCGTTGAGTTCAAGAAACCCACCGGATGTATTGGCCGAAAACCCGCGCAACGCTGACTCCAACTGGTCCAAGGAGATACCTAAGTCCGACATGCGCGCTGTATTGGGCTGCACCTGAAACTGGCGCACTTCGCCGCCAATGGGGATGATCTGTGCGACGCCGGGGATGGACAGGAGTCGAGGCCGGAGCACCCAGTCGGCGTACTCACGCACGGCCATAGGGGAGATTTTCTGCGGATCGACAGGAATAGCGATCTGCATGATCTCACCCATGATGGAGCTGATCGGTCCCATGCGGGGTATCACCCCGGCAGCCAAACCTTCTTCCATGGACGAGAGACGTTCAGACACCAGTTGGCGTGCCCGAAAAATCTCCGTGTCCCAGTTGAAGGTGACATACAAAAAGGACAGGCCAGCAGAAGAGGTCGAACGAACCGATTCGACCCCAGGCAAGCCATTCATGGCCGTCTCCAGAGGAAAGGTAATCAGTTGCTCGACCTCTTCGGGCGCCATGCCACCCGCCTCGGTCATGATCGTCACGGTCGGTTTGTTGAGGTCGGGAAAGACATCGACTGGCGTTCGAGACAATGTGAATGCCCCGTAAGCCATTAATACGGCACCCGCTATCAACACCAGAAGCCGGTTGGTCAGGCTATTTTCGAGAAGCCACTTGAACATATCGTGACCCCTTTAACGGACTTGGTTGATGAGCGTGGCACCTTGGGTCGCCACACGATCGCCAGACTTCAAGCCCGAGATCACCGTGACGCGCGCGCCATCCAGGGGCTCGAACGTCACCGTGCGGGGTTCAAACTGCTCAGCTGCAGACTTGACCCACACCACGTTCTGATTGGCAGCGTTTTTCATCAGTGCCGACTGGGGGACCGCAATACCCTGTGTCTTTTGCTTGGACTGCACATAGACTTTGACGGGCTGTCCAACGGCCAGGCCTAATAGTTCCGGGCTTTGCACTTGGAAGTTCAGCGGCAGAGCTTGCTCTCGCAAACTGCGCGCTGCACCCATGAAAACCAGTGGTGTGCGCTGGTCGCCGACAGCCAATGTGGCACCGCCGATGTTGTTGGCCACTGAGCTATCAAAAGCCAAGGCTTCGATACGCAGCCGCTTCGGGTCGACAATTTCAAAAATCAATTCCCGCGTGTCCACCACTTGGCCTGCTACGACATGCGCCGAGGCAATCACGCCAGAAACGGGCGCGACCAGTGCTTCTTTGCTGCTGAGGCCGCCACCAACGGCCGACATGCGGTCGGTGAGGCTGAGCACATCACTCTCTGCGGCTTCCACTTCCTTGCGCGGCACGGTATCTGATAACTCGCGCAAACGTGCCAAACGCTTTTCAGCAAGCGCTTTGGCAGCGCGAAATTCGGCCAATTGAGTCAACTGGCTGGCCCGCTCTAGGGGGGCGACCGCAGGGACCACGTAGGCCAATACCTGACCCTTCTTGACGGTTTGCCCTGCGTTGGGCAGGCCATTAGGGCCGGGTTCTATGCGTCCGGCGTTGATGGGCTGGACTTTGCCCCCAGCGTTGGGGTCCATCAGTACCTGACCATTGAGTTCAAAGGCGCGTGGCAGCTCAGCGGTTTCCACCACCATCGTGCGCACATTCAGTTGGCGTTGGGCTGGTTTGGGCAGAAACACGCTGCCATCGGCCATGCGCTGTGGACCATTGGCATTGGCCGTCGCAGGCGCAGCGCCGTGGTCATGGCCTTCGCCCGCGTACGTAGGCAGCGCAGCACCTGTAAGGGTCAAAGCAGTGGCCAGTGCCATCCAGTGGCGTTTTTTTGAAGTGTTGATTGTTTTCATGCTGAGGCTCCTTAGGCCGTACGAGCTTGTTGACGAAAGCGAACGATCGCGCCTAATGCCATCAGGGCCATTAACCCCCCGCCGATCCACAGGGCGATGCCTTTCCAAGAAGAACCACTGACAGGTTCATCTTCGTCCTCGTGCAAATCGAGTTCGCCAGTCAGCAGGTCGTTCAGTTCACCGGCCTGAATGGTTGCGGTGATGGCAATGACGCCAGGTTTGAGCGTGTCCTTGAGGATGACTTCGTATTCACCTACGCCATGTTTTTCGGCTTTGTATTTGCCGCCTTGAATATCGATGTCAATTAGGGCGTCATTGACCGGACTGTTGTCTGTAAAACGGTCCAGGTAAATCGTCAGCTGCTTGCCATTGACAATGCCGACCATTTCCAGATCCTCTGAAAACGCGACGAAACGCGGCAGTGCTGTTCCCTGGGTTTTTGGCGCAGCTTCCGCGTGATCGTGACCCGCACCGGCAATGGCCATAGGACTGAGTAATGTGAATATCAGCGCCATAAAGGTGGCGACTGTTGAATGAATGATCTTCATAGTGTTCCTTGAATTTTTGAGGGGTGTCAGCATCACTGAGGCAGCAGGCCCAAGGACTGCCGCAATGCCGAAATGGCGGAGGCCAGGTCAATTCGGCTTCGAGCGGCTTGTCTCGCGGCCTCTGCAGCCTCTGCTTCAATGCGCAAGCGGGTGGGCAGATCCGACTCGCCCAGCCTGAACGACTTGTCAAAAAAGCTGCGGGACTCGTTGGCCAGCTGGGCTCGTCGCTGCGCAGCATCAAGTTGAGTGCGTGCGGCCTCCAGACGAGCAGCAGCGCCTTGTTTGTCGGCTTGAATGCGCGCCTGCTCGAGGACCAGTTGTGACTGCACTTCTATCGCTTCGGCTTGTGCAGTCGCAAGACGGGCGTCATGCCTAGGGCCTGCACCCAAGGGCACGCGAATGCCAATCAGCACAGTCTGGCCATAGCGTTCTCCAAATGCCCCACGGCCGCGCGTGGTGGCCACCGTGAGTTCCGGGTTGGATCGCCTCTGGGCGCTGATCAGCTGAGCCGTCCGCTCGGCCATCGTGATGCGATCCTCCAGTTCAGCCAACAAGGGATGCCCCACTGACGCACCCGTATGTGGGGTCGAATCTGGCGTTGGCTCCACCGCCGCGTTGACTTTCAAGTCTGCCGGAGCCGTCCTGCCTGTCAGCGCCATCACTTGTGCCAAGGCTGCGGCAGATGCAGCTTGAGCTTGGGCGGCATGCGCTTGGGCCGCAGCGACAGCACCTTCGGCTTGATGCTGGTCGGACTTTGCCAGATCACCCGCGTTGGTCCGTTTGGCAACATCAGCGGCGAGGCGTTGTGCATTGGCCAGTTGTTCGCTCGCCAGTTCAGCATCTACGCGAGCTCGCAACCAGCCCCACCAAGCATCCCTGACGGAAGAGGCGAGCCGAAGTTGTGAGGCGAGCAGCTTGCGCTCAACCAACGATATTTCAGCTTGCGCCAGATCGGCACTGGCTGTGCGTTGTCCGGGTAGCCAAATGGGAACGGCGATACCCACCTCAGCTTCCCGCGCACCGCTGTTGCCTGTCATCCGGTCTGATCGCTGACTTATCTCCAGCGAGGGCGGCTCGGGGGACAGCATCGACGCGGCTTTGGCCTGGGCCAGGGCGGCATCGCGACGCGATTGAAGCGCGTGCGCCTCGGGTTGCCTTTGCCACGCCGTTTCGAAAACATCTTTCAAGGACACCGAGCCACTCAACGCGGCGGCGGATGTGCCTTGTGCTTGGGCCGTCAGCACCAAGCCACTCAGGGTCATGACCAACAGCGCGATTCGAATCGGTGTCGGTCTTTTTTTGTACAAACTCATAGCTCATCTCCAATGGTGAAAACATCCAAGGAGATCAGCGAGCAGCAACAACACGTCGCTAGGCGATGACGCACAACGCGCAAAGCGTCATGTGCATCCGCACACAGGGGATTCGAAAAGAGGGAAAGGTAAAGAAACCCGAGGCTCGCCGATCAGGCAAGCACGGGCCATTGAGGCCGTTCAGGACGTTCACTTGCCATATGAGAAGCAATGACCTGAAGGTGAAGTGGGTGATCGTCAGAGGCTGCTAATGTGGTCTTGCTCAGATCGCTGACCAGGGCAGCGGCACAACCCATGTGACAAGTGGCACAGTCATGGTCCATGCCCGCCGATTGGGGTGAGTTTTTGCTGGACTCTTGGTGGTCAACTGACGCATGGTCATGGGTGTGATGTCCCGGGTGGTTGGCGGTCACACCGCTTTCATGCTGGCAATAGCTAGCCACTGCTGCCCAGCTAAATTGCAAGGGTAACAGAACCAGCAAAAAAATTGCCAAGTACCTTTTCATATCTCAACAGTGTAGGAGCTTCAGGCTTTCGGCGCCACTTTCCCAGTCGTTGACCTCAGGAATTTTGAGGTCAATGGGGCGAGCTGGTGGCGGCCAAGAGCCATCACTTGGCGGTCTTGAGAAGGCGCAGCCCATTGAAAACCACCAACAAGCTTGCGCCCATGTCGGCAAAGACCGCCATCCACATAGACGCGTCATCAAAGATGGCCATGAGCAGGAATACCGCCTTGATGCCCAGAGCCAGGGTGATGTTCTGCCACAAAATGACATGGGTCCGTTTGGATAGGCGAATCGTCTCGGGCAATCGGTGCAGGTCGTCGTTCATGACGACGACGTCAGCCGCTTCCATAGCTGTGTGAGTGCCCGCAGCGCCCATCGCAAAGCCAATGTTCGCCTTTGCAAGTGCCGGGGCATCATTGATGCCGTCACCGGTCATGGCCGTCACACCGTATTTTCCTTGGAACTCTTCAATCGCCTTGAGCTTGTCCTCAGGCAGCAGGTTGCCTCGGATTTCTGAAATGCCTGCCAAGTGTCCGACGGTGCGCGCCGTTGCGGCGTTATCACCGGTCAACATGATGGGAACGACCCCCAGCGCCTTCATCTCGGAAATGGCCTCGATAGATGACGGTTTGATCGTGTCCGCTACAGCGAACAGCGCGATCACCCGGTCCCGATTAGCCAAAATGGTCACAGTTCGTCCTGCCTCTTCATGAACTGCGAGGCGTGCTTCCAATGGCGCAGAACACTGGCCGCGCTCTTCGATCCAGCGGTGATTGGCCAGGATGTAGGGGTGGCCATCGATAACCCCCTGGACGCCACGACCTGCGACAGCTTCAAATGCTTCGACTTCTTGGGCTTGTACCGCTAGGCCTTGAGCAATCGCTTTCGAGACGGGGTGGTCTGAACGCGCAGCCAGGCTCTTTGCGAGCAGTTCTACCCGTTGCTCAGGCTCGTCGGGCGCGATGGGCTCGAACGCCACTAATTTGGGCTTCCCTTCGGTGATGGTGCCGGTTTTGTCCAGGGCGACGGCTTTGATCTTTCGGGCCTCCTCCAGGTAAACCCCTCCCTTGATCAAGATGCCCCGGCGTGCGCCGGCGGCCAGACCACTCACCACCGAAACAGGTGTGGAGATGACCAAGGCGCAAGGGCATGCAATCACCAGCAAGACCAGAGCCTTGTAGACCGCTTCAAGCCACGTGAGCCCTGCCACCCAGGGCATCAGGACGGCAACCAGCAGTGCAAGGGCGAAGACCGCAGGTGTGTAGATCGCGGCGAACTGGTCAACGAATCGCTGCGTCGGTGCGCGGGTGGCCTGAGCTTCCTCGACGGCTTTAATGATCCGGCTGAGCGTGCTGTCCGAGGCTGCAGACGTGACCCGGATCTCCAGAGCAGATGCCTGGTTGATGGTTCCGGCAAAAACCTCATCACCAGGTCCCTTGTCCACCGGCAGGCTTTCGCCTGTCACAGGTGACTGATCGACTGCGCTCTGACCCGCCAGTACGGTGCCATCAAGCGGAACACGCTCACCCGGAGCGATACGTACCACGGAGTTCAGCGCAACAGATTTGACGCCAATCCGAAGCCAGCCACCGTTCTCCTGGCGCACTTCGGCTTGCTCGGGGGACAGAGCCAAGAGGCTCTTGATAGCGCCTCGCGCACGATCGACCGCGCGGGCCTCAATGGCCTCCGCAATGGCGTAGAGCGCCATCACCATGGCTGCCTCGGGCCACTGACCGATCAGGAAGGCGCCTGTGACGGCTACCGACATGAGGGCGTTGATGTTCAATCGTCCTTGCCGAAGCGCAGCCATCCCCTTTGCGTAGACTCCAAAGCCCGCAAGGAAAATGGCACCCAATGCCATGCCCATGCCAAGGGCTTTGAGCCAGGTCGTTGCAGGGAAGGCGTACGCGATCGACTCTGCTGCCAATGCCAGGCCGAGCGCGGCCAGAAGTTTTCCCCATACGTCCAAAAACGTCGCAGCCGCAGTACGCGTAACCGAAGGGGTGTTGGCGTCTTCGTCGATGGGCTCAGGCTTAAAGCCCGCTTTTCGAATCGCCTGCAGTGCGTCTGGCAGTGCAGCTTGGCTCGCGGAAATGGTGAGTAGGCGTGCCCCAAGATCGAATCGCAGGGCTTCGATTCCCGGGATGCTATCCACGGCGCGCCGGATCTCGGACTCCTCTGAGGCGCAGTCCATGTTGGAGATACGGAACTTTTTCTGTGGATGGTCTGAGTGCATCTGTGCCATGTCCTGGTCAGGTTGCGCCATGGTCGTGCATGCCACTGCTGAACAGCAGTTTTCACTCTGGCAGATCTGTGGCTTTGTGCTTTCGCAAGATGTAATCATGATTTCTTCCTCGTTGAGGTATTAGAAACCCTGTAGCCACTTCAGTGTCAAGTGGCTAAAATCGCTCGAGAATCAAAGCCAAGTCGCTCACCGAGGTGTGTTCATGAAAATTGGAGATCTCGCCAAGGCAGCTCATACGCAAGTTGAGACCATCAGGTACTACGAGCGTGAGGAACTACTCGCTCAAACCGCCCGGACAGAAGGTAACTACCGCGTGTACGGACCTGAGCATGTAGAGCGTTTGTCATTCATCCGGCATTGCCGACGGTTGGACATGACATTGGATGAGATTCGCGCGCTGTTGAAATTTAAAGACTCGCCGCCGAAGGACTGTTCCGTCATCAACAACTTGGTCGACGAGCACATCAAGCACGTGGCAGTCCGCATCAAGGAACTGAAATCCCTGCAAAAGCAATTGGTCGACCTGCGTAACAGTTGTGCAGGCGGTGGCGCGGTCGATGAGTGCGGCGTACTTTCGGGCTTGTCGCGGGCATCGCTTGCCGAGCCTGCGACTGATACGCCCTACGATGGTCACGTACATGGAACCCACAAGGTTTCCGGGAAACGCAAGTCACCCTGAGGGGATCTCAGGAGAACTACTCGCTGTGTAGTGATGATCCCAAGCTTCGAAGGTGGCCGCCACGCTCGGGTGTCTTTCATCCCCGTCATGACTCGGTCTAGAACCGGGCGGCGTCAGTCGACTTTCGCGGCTCGAAGTCTTAACGCGTTGGCAATCACGCTTACCGACGACAGCGCCATAGCTGCAGCCGCTACGATCGGAGATAGCAGCAGCCCGAAGAAAGGGTAGAGCACGCCGGCCGCCACTGGGATACCTGCCACGTTGTAGGCGAAGGACAGAAACAAGTTCTGCCGGATGTTCTTCATGGTGGCGTGCGAGAGCTTGCGTGCCCGCACGATGCCCATAAGGTCCCCCTTTAGCAGCGTGATTCCCGAGCTTTCCATGGCTACGTCGGTCCCGGTGCCCATGGCAATGCCCACCTCGGCGGCAGCCAGGGCTGGCGCGTCGTTGACCCCGTCACCGGCCATTGCCACCACGCGGCCTTCGCTGCGCAGCCGCTGCACGATCTTGGCTTTGTCCTCGGGGAAGATCTCGGCCACCACCTCGTCGATCCCAAGTTCCTTCGCTACCGCCAAGGCCGTCGTGCGGCCATCCCCCGTGAGCATGACGATGCGCACGCCGGCCTCGCGCAGACTCCTGAGGGCGGCAGGGGTCGTGGCCTTGATGGGGTCGGCGATGGCCACAAAGCCGGCGAGCCGACCGTCCAGCGCCACGAAGATCACCGTGGCCGCTTGGGTACGCTGCAGTTCGGCGGCGGCCTGGAGCGGAGTCACATCGACACCATGCTCGGCCAGGAACTTGGCAGCGCCGGATACCAGAGCCACGTTGCCCACCTTGCCCAGCACGCCTTTGCCCACGGGCGAGTCAAAGTCGGTGACCTCGACCAGGGGCAAGTGGCGCTCTTGCGCGGCAGCCACCACGGCCATGGCCAGCGGATGCTCGCTGGCGCGCTCTACGCTGGCCAGCTTGACCAGGAGATCATCGGGCAAGAACCCGGGCGCGGGCTCGATGTGAACCACGCGAGGACGCCCCTCGGTCAGCGTCCCCGTCTTGTCGACCACCAGCGTGTCGACTTTTTCCATGCGCTCCAGAGCCTCAGCGTCGCGAATCAGCACGCCATGCAGGGCACCTTGGCCCACGCCGACCATGATGGACATGGGTGTGGCCAGCCCCAGTGCGCAGGGGCAGGCGATGATGAGCACGGCCACAGAGGTGATGAGCGCATAGGAAAATGCCGGACTCGGCCCCCACAGCAGCCACACGACAAATGTGAGCAGAGCAACCGCAATCACGACCGGTACGAACCATGCCGAGACCATGTCCGCCATCCGCTGAATGGGGGCGCGGCTGCGCTGGGCGGCGGCCACCATGTGCACGATCTGCGAGAGCAGGGTGTCGGCGCCAACTTTCTCAGCCCGCATCACGAAGCCGCCGGTCTGATTCATAGTGCCGGCCGTGACTTTGGAACCCGGCGCCTTGACCGCGGGCATGGGCTCGCCCGTGACCATGGACTCGTCCACCGTGCCCTTGCCTTCAGTGAGTTCACCATCCACCGGTACCTTCTCGCCGGGGCGCACGCGCAGCAGTTCGCCCACCTGGATGGTGTCGATAGGCACCGTTTCATCGATACCGCTGGCCGACACACGAACCGCCGTTTTGGGTGCCAGGTCGAGCAAGGCCTTGATGGCCCCGGAGGTTTTCTCCCGCGCCCTGAGTTCGAGCACCTGCCCGAGCAGCACCAGCACGGTGATCACGGCAGCGGCCTCAAAGTAGATCGCGACGGCACCCTCCTGGCCGCGCAACTCGGCCGGGAACAAGCCAGGCGCGAGCGTGCCGAACATGCTGTAGATCCAGGCCGCACCCGTGCCCATGGCAATGAGCGTGAACATGTTGAGGCTGCGATGCTGGATGGAGGCCCACCCCCGCACGAAGAAGGGCCAGCCGGCCCAGAGCACGACGGGCGTTCCCAGCAGCATCTGGATCAGATTGGAAGTCTGAGCTCCGACGAGATGCTTGATGTCGAGCAGGTGCCCCCCCATCTCCAGCGCCAGCACGGGCAAGGACAGCACCAGGCCGATCCAGAAGCGCCGCGTCATGTCGCGCAATTCGGCGCTTTCGCCGGACGTCCCTGTCGCGATCACCGGCTCCAGCGCCATGCCACAGATGGGACAGTTGCCCGGACCCATCTGCCGCACCTGGGGATGCATAGGGCAGGTGAACGCGACGTCGTGGTCCGCAGCGGTTACCGAATCGCTGACGGGCTTGGATGGAGGCACTGCTTTGTGATGCCCATGGTGATGGTGGTCTGCCATGTGACTGGAGCCGGTGCCCTCAAGCTCCAGATTCATGCCGCAGATCGGGCACTGTCCCGGCGCAGGCTGCCGAACTTCAGGGTGCATGGGGCAGGTGTAGGCCTGTCCAGCGGCGACCGTGCTGGCCTGGTGCGTCATGAGGGGCCGGTCAGGAGCGCCCGGCTCGGAAGTACTTTTCAAGTCAGGGTGACGTTGCACGCCGTTCTCCTTGTGGTTTTTCTCGCTGGCTTCAACGTCTTCGGGGCCGATCTCTAACTGGCCAGTAGGCGTACCCCCATCCAGCCGGCCAGACCGATCAGGCAAGCCCAGCACAGCCAGAAGAGGGCGCGTTCCCACCGCAGTGGCGGGCCTGCACGATTTTCCAGCCTGTACTTGAGGGTCATGCCCGCCCCGTGCACCAGCAGGCCCACGATCAAGAGCGCCACCGCGAAGCGCTGAAGCACTTTAGGCACGAGCAGTGCGAGCCCCGCCCCCAAGACGATGGCGCCCAAGCCGGAGGCGAGCTCAGCGGCCTTGATGGTCGATGACGGACTTCTCATGCTTGGCGCGTCGAGGAATGAATCGGGGCGTGATGGCTGCATAGCGCTGCCAAGCCTCACCAAACGCTGCTTCAGAGTCGCGCTCTTCGCTGATGGCCAGGCGGACATACATGACCACCAGCACGGGGAACATGGCCAGCGTCAACAGCGTGGGCCACTGCAGAAGGAATCCCGCCATGATGGCAACGAAACCGATGTACTGAGGGTGACGCACGACGCGGTAGGGGCCTGTCGTGGCCAGTTCATGTCGGCGTTGGGCCTGGTAGAGCACGTGCCAGGCATTAGATAGCAGCCAGAAGCCGCCCCCGATGAATACAAAGCTCAGGATATGCATCACTCCGCCGTGCGGGTCGCCTTGCTGGTCGGTGAGCAGCCACCAGAGGTGGCCCGCCTCGTGTCCAAAGAGGTTGACGTCCGGAAAGCGTTGGCCCAGCCAACCCGAAAGTAGGTAGATCGTGAGCGGAAAACCATACATCTCGGCGAACAGTGCCACGATGAAGCCGGTGTAGGCCCCAAAGCTGCGCCAATCGCGCAGGGTGGTGGGCTTGAAAAAACTGTAGGCAAAGCCCACGAACACGCCCACGTTGAGGAACACCAGCCCCCACAGCCCATAGTCATTGCTCGCGCTGGTCACGGCTAGGTCCTTCCTTGTGGTCTTTGTGGCCCTGACCGGATCCCCCATGACCCCCGTGCCCGTGACCCTTGTGCATGAATAGATGCATCACGGGGCAAGCCAGCAAGAGCAGGTAGGGCAGCGCGCCGAACAGGTGAGCCCGGTGCTCCGTGAGTAGAAAGTAGCCACCCACCAGGGCCGCGACCAGCAGGCTCAAGCCGGCGGGCGACTTCCAAAAGGACGGGGGGCCGTCAGGCTGGGATTGGTTCATGAAAGCCTCCTGTCAGTGACAAGTTACTAGCCGAGTTAATTGCCGAGTTACTTGCCGGGCCTGGCCGCCTCGCGGTCCACCATCATCTGCATCATCTGCTCCATCATGGCCATGCGGCGCTCCATCTGCATGTGCATGTTCATCATCCCGCTCATGCCCGCCATGCCGGACGCTCCACCTGCACTGGCCGCTGGCGTTTGGCCCGTGCCAGCCTGGGCTGTTGGCGGCATCATGCCCATGCCCCCCGGCGCCGAGCCGCCGGGGCCACCGCCCATCCGGCCCATCATGGCCATGCCGGACTGCATCAACTTCATGTGCTCGTCCATCAGTTTGGCCCGCTCGGCCGGGCTCTTGGCGGCCTGCATCTTCTGGTGCATGTCCTGCATGGCCTTCATCTGCTGGTTGATGGCCTCGGGACTGGGTGCTGCGCTAGGCGTGGAGGAATTTGCTGCAGCAGTGCTGCCGGCTGGGTGATGTGCCGAATGATCCTCTTCGGCCTTGGGTGTTTGCGCGAAGGCAATTCCAGAGATGACAGCTGTGGCCACTGTGGTGGCAGCAAGAATTCGTGTTCGCATGATGAGTTTCTCCTTGAGTTTCAACTGCACTATCCGTGCCTCAGTGCAGTTGCTCTTTGATCTGCGTCAAGCTTCTGTGCTCTCTTGCTTGAAAAGCCAGAAGCAAGCTCTTGCGCCGGACGAAGGCTCCCCAACAGACATGTGCTGCAAGAGTGTCGTTTTTATCTCTGGGGCCGATGGCTCAATGTCCTGCAGCGATCAAGCCATCTCGGCCATCTTCCGGCATTCATCGGCACATCGCATGCAGGCTTGTGCGCAGTCTTGACAGTGCTGCATCTGATGTTTGGCACATTCGTCGCCGCACATTTGGCATACCTGAGCACAGGCAGAACAGACTTGCTTCGACGTTTCGCTGGCTCGTCCCATCACAGAAGCGGCAAGTGCGCAGATTTCCGCGCAATCAATATCCAGTGCGATGCACTTGGCCATTGCCTTTACCTCTTGCTCCTGAAGGCAAGACGCTGCGCAGTGATTACATGCCTGCGCACACTCGTAGCAAGTGGTGACGCACGACGAAAATTGCTGATGGGGCATTGAAATCTCCTTCGGTTGTGAAGCTGCACGGTCCAACTGGGAACGCATCAGGTGCCAGCCCACACGCTCAGGCGGGCTTATCACTCAACCAAGTTAAATCGCGGCAGTTTTTAAGACTGTAGGAGTCGGCCTTAAGCCCGGGCCGGTAAGGTGTGGATTGAGTAGTTCAGGCGGTTGCTTCAGCCTTCGACCGTCGCTCTGGAAAAACAAGCCGGAATCGTGTCCACTCCCGGTCTGACGTAGCCGAGACCGCACCGCCATGGGCCTCGACGATGGCTTTGGTAATCGACAGCCCCAAGCCTGCCCCGTCAGAAGCCGGGTGCCTGCGTGCTGAATCTGCGCGATAGAAGCGGTCGAAGAGTCTCGGCAGGACATCCGGGGGGATCTCCTTGCCCGTGTTCTCGACAGTGACCCCGATTTCGCGCGACGAACTTTCGATCCTGACAGACACGACACCGCCGACTGGTGCATGCCTGAGCGCATTGGATAGGAGGTTGCTCACGGCACGTCTGAACATCAAACGATCGCCATAGATTCGCCCATCACCTTCCACGCTCATCAGGATGCGCTTTTCGTCCGCAACGGCCTCATAAAATTCAACGAGTTCGCGAGCTTCTTGTGCTGCCGAGAAAGACTCCTTATGGGGCAGGTCAACCCCCCGCTCTGTCTTTGCGAGGAGTAGCATGTCTGACACCACCCGAGCCAAACGCTGCAATTCCTCTGCGTTGGACGCCAGCGTATCTTGGTATGTCTTAAGGTCGCGTTGGGTGGACAGCGTCACCTGTGTTTGGGTGAGGAGATTGCTGATGGGTG
>JBDLQY010000096.1:0-4943 GCA_039800325.1 Pseudomonadota bacterium
CTAACGTCGTTTCTTTGGCTCGGATTGATCCGATCAGCTCATTCATCGACTGCTGAACCTGATTGAACTCTCGCGGCAGGCCGATCAGCGGCACGATTTCTAGATGCTCGTGTCGCGCGCGATGAATCTGCCGCATCAGCGAACGAATAGGCTCGTTTACTGCTCGAAGAAGCCATGCGTAGGCTAGCCACGCAATCAGTGAGATGCCGACAATGGCCAACATGACCGTGATACGGATGCCCCGCACAGCCTCCTCGACTGTTTCGAGCGGTACCTGAACCACGCTAATCCAGGTTAATGGATGCTGAACACGATCTATCTCTTTGAGTTTTGCATAGCTGATCACATGGTGTTTCGTCTGTCGATCGGTGTGCAAAAACCACCCTCGCGCACGATGGTCATTGCTAATTTTTTCAAGTATCGCGTTCGAAACCGACTCGCCCAGTTGGGTTTTACCGTCTGGATTGACGACTGAGAGTCGCAAGGCCGAGGCGTACTCACGCCCGTGTTTATGCTGGTTTATCTGTCGGTCCAACCAGGCCTGGCTCAGGTGAGCAGCAAGTACACCAAGGATTTCTCCGTGTTCGTTTCGGACCGGATGGGCGAGGTCGAGAAAGCGTAGCGGCTGACCATTTGGATAGGGAAGCCTTTGTGTGAGTAAAACTGCATCTTGCAGGTCAATCACCGCAGGCCCTTGCAGGCCGGCCTGAAACCAGGGACGGTCTTGTACGTTGTGCCCCACCAGCAAGCCGCCAGTTGCGGCAAGCACGAAGCCCTCTTTATCGGAGTACCCTATCCAGGCATAGTCCGGCATGAATTGTTGCAGTCGATCGATTGAGCCCTGAAGCCCCGCAAGATTGACGGTCAGCCCCAGCGAAACCATATTGGCACCCCGCGCAGCGATGTTTTCAAACTGGACGCGCAACTCGGCGCTCATGAGGTGCGCCAACGATTCGGCTTCGCCGACCAGCCGCTCGCCATGCTCTGACAGTGTCGAGTCACGTAGCACGCGGTCGACGATCAGCATGATTCCAAGGGCAGCAACCAGAATCACCAGCGAGAATGCCGCCAACATTCGGAAGCTCAAACTCGACGCATGCCGGGGGGGTAATCCCCGGTTGTGATCTTAGTTCATCGTATCCTCGCTCTCACTAAGCCCACTCTGGGGATTTGCGTGATCGGGACTACTCGCCTGATGGGCCCCGGTTGTCGAGAGACCTGTTGAAGCTGCTCAACCTCGCTGTGCTGGAAGACCTACGGGGCGTGCTGTCTGCTGATGATCTCAGCGATTTATTGCGTCAGCTGTCGCGCGATCTTATCGTTGATTCGCTAAAAATCGTATCTCTGGCGCACGCGTCATCGTGGAACGAGCTTGCTCTGCTGGCCCACCGTCAGGCGGGAACAGTGGCGAATTTCGGCTGTGATGCCTTGGCCGCCTCCATGCGTCAGATCGAAGCCGATTTGCGTGCGGATCCCCCCAGTCCTCCAGACACTCATGCCCTGAACCAGATCGTAGCCCTGGCCAAGGAGACCGCCGCGGCTCTACATCAGGCGAGCGCGTAGCGGAGCAGGGCGCAGGAGGGGGCGGGCTGCTAAAAACCCAGACTTGAACCTGCGCCGAGCAGGGTGGCAACGCCTAGAGCTGCAAAGATGGCTGCTGCGATGGCGTGAACCAGCTTCATGGGAATCTTGTTGGCAAGCTTGTCGCCGATGAATACCGCCGGTACATCGGCGATCAGCATGCCCAGGGTGGTTCCGATGACTACCGTTAGCGGAGCAGCATAGTGCGCCGCCATGGCGACGGTTGCGATTTGGGTTTTGTCGCCCATTTCGGCCAGAAAGAAGGTGACCAACGTGGCGCCGAATACGCCGAATTTTTGAGCGATCTGGGTTTCTTCTTCTTCGATTTTGTCTGGAATCAGGGTCCAGATCGCCATGCCGATAAACGACAAACCCAGTACCCAGCGCAGAATTTCACGGCTGATGTTAGCCGTGATCCACGCACCGAGCGCTCCGGCCAGGCCATGATTGACGATGGTCGCGAGCAGAATACCGAGAATGATCGGCACGGGCTTCTTGAAGCGGGCGGCCAGGATAAAAGCCAGTAGCTGAGTCTTGTCGCCGATTTCGGCCAGTGCGACGACTCCGGTTGACACAAGGAGAGATTCCATCTTAAACGGGCTTATCTCCGATCACGGTTACACGCCACATCACCCTGCGCGCGGGCGCGTCATCCTGAACAGGGCAGCTTTAGGCAGTCTGATTATCCCAGAAGGGCATCGTTTCCTGGCGCCACTTCGGTTTAACCGCCCAAAGCTTGTCTGAACTCGTCTAGACAAGTACAGTTAACGCTCAGGAGGGCGTTTCATGTACAAAGTAACAGACGAGCAGATCAGTCAGTTCCAGCAGAACGGCGTGGTATTTCTGCCCGGGGTGTTTAAGGAATGGGTAGAGCCCCTTCGACAGGCGGTCACCCAGGCCATGGATTCACCCAGCCCGCTTGAACGATCCTACAAGCCCAAGGATGGTTCTGCTCCGTTTTTCCAAGACCTTCTGACCTGGAAGCACATTGAGCCTCTGCGTGATTTCGTCCTGAACTCTCAGGCGGCACGTGTGGCGGCCGAGATCATGAATTCGCGCACTGCCCGTTTTTTCCATGATCATATTCTGGTCAAGCTGCCGGGCACCAGCCTGGTTACACCGTGGCACCAGGACCAGCCCTACTACAGTGTTCGCGGTTCTCAAAGCGTCAGTTTCTGGACGCCTCTAGACCCAGTGCTCCAGAGTGTGTCGCTGGAGTGCGTATGCGGCTCGCACCGCTGGAATGAAGCGGGTTTCAGACCGCGACGCTTCGACGGAAGTCGGCTCTATCCGAATGATGACCTCACGGAAATGCCTGATATCGAATCGCAGCGTGAACATCTTCAGATCGCGTCTTATACGCTTGAGCCCGGCGATGCCATTGCGTTCGACTTCCGAACCATTCATGGTGCGCCAGGCAACACCTCAACCAATCCGCGACGTGTTGTCTCTACGCGTTGGGTGGGTGACGACGCACGCTGGGTGGTGCGTCAGGGACCCACGTCGCCACCGCTTCCGCATCTCAGTCATATTCCCGACGGTGCGCCGTTTGATGCGCCCGATTTTCCTGTCGTCTACAGTCGCTGAATTGCCTGATCGTTAAAGGATAGTCATGAAAAATCTCGTCAAAACCCGCCTGCTGGCCACTGCACTCACGCTGGCGTGCCTAAGCGCCCCCGCGCTCGCGCAAACGATTCGCATCGGTTTTCAGGCACCGCTCACCGGTCCCGCAGCGTCCGATGGTAAAACCGCTTTACAGGGCGCGCAGTTGGCTGTTGAGCAGATCAATGCTGCCGGCGGCGTCAACGGCAGCAAGCTAGAGCTCGTGGTTCTTGACGACCAGACTCAGCCTGCCCAAGCGGTACCCCTGGCCAACAAGTTTATCGGTGATGGCATCAAGGCGGTCATCTCCGGCAGTTACTCGGGCCCCACCCGGGCGGCCGCAGGCGTTTTTCAGCAGGCAAAAATTCCCTACATTTCGGCGTACGCCATTCACCCCGACATCGTGCGGGCCGGTGACTATGTTTTTCGTACCTCGTTCATGGGCGAAGTGCAGGGTCGCGCCGCTGCCAAGCTGATTGGCGACATCATGAAGAAGAAGCGCGTCACGATGATCAACGTGAACAACGACTTCGGTCAGGCGCTGGCCGCAGGTATGAAAGAGGCCGCGCCGAAATTTGGATTGCAGCTGGTCAGCGAGTACAACTTTGGCATGGGTGACCGCCAGTTTGGCTCGATTGTTGCCAGCGTGAAAAAAGATAATCCCGAAGTGCTCTACATTTCCGGCTACTTCTTCAATGGCGGTCCACTCGTTGCGCAGCTGCGGGCTGGTGGCGTGACCGTGCCTATTGTGGGTACTGAGGGCTTCGATACGGTCAACTTCATTCAGATCGCAAAAGAGGCTGCCGAAGGGGTCATCATTACCACCTCGCTTGACCGCGACTCTAATGATCCGCCTATGCGTAAGTTCATCGACGATTACAAGAAACGGTTTAACGTAGGCGCTGAAATGGTTGCGGCCAGCACCCACACTGCGGTCAACGTGTTGGCCCAGGCCATCGGCAAGGCGGGGATCAACGACACCGCAAAACTGCGTGATGCGATCGCGGCGACCAAGGACCTGCCGTCAGCCGCGGGAACCATTACCTTCAACAGCTCGCGTGAGGTGTACAAGGCCGCGCAGATTCAAATCATCAAGAACGGTGAGTTCACGCGCTATGCGGTCATTGATGATCCGGTTCTGCTGGCACCGCCCACCTACTGAAAAAACACGAATCGTCACTGAAGCGCAGCAGCGTTCGGGCGCGTGTATTACCTCGACCTACTGGTCATAGGCCTTGTCTGGGGTTGCACCTACGCCATGATGGCGTTGGGGCTAACCCTGGTCTACGGCCTACTGCGCATCTTGCATGTGGCACAGGCAACGGTGTTTACGCTCGGTGCCTACGCGGGCGTGCTGACCGCTAACGCGTCTGGCTCGCTGGCGCTGGCCTTTGTTGTGGCTGTTGTGTCCGCCTGCGTCGCGGGCGTGCTCATTTACCGACTGGTCTATGAGCCCTCGCTCAGCAAGCCACCGTTTGTGCCCCTGGTGGCGTCCATCGGGCTGCTGATCGCTATGGAGGATGGTTTCCGGCTGCTGTTCGGGCCCTATGGGCTGTCCTTTACCCAGAATCCGTGGTTTGCCACCTCGATCAGTGTGGTGGGTATTCAGCTCAACATGGTTCAGCTTGTGCTGGTGTTGACGGCGCTGGTCAGCATCAGCGTTTTGGCCTGGATTGCAAGCTCCACGCGTCTGGGTGTTGGCCTGCGCGCGACGGTTACCGATGCCGCGATGGCCGAGAGCTTCGGGGTTAACCGGGTTC
>JBDLQY010000097.1:0-8585 GCA_039800325.1 Pseudomonadota bacterium
TCGCCATGCACCACCCACCCTTTCAAACGCTGATCGGACACATGGACAAGATCGGCCTGAAGTCGGGTGCAGAAGGCCTTGAAGCGATCGTTAAACGCCATGCCAACGTCGAACGTGTCATCTGCGGTCATCTGCACCGTGCCATCGATGTGCGCTTTGCCGGCACCATCGCCAGTACCAGCCCTGCTCCCGCACACCAGGTCGTCCTGGACCTGCACCCAGAGGCGGCGTCGCAGTGGAATCTGGAACCCGGTGGGTTTCGTATCCATGCATGGACAGCGCATACCGGAATCGTCAGTCACACTCGCCCGGTTGGACGGTTCGAGGGCCCGTACCCCTTTCACATGGGTGGAGCGCTGATTGATTAAGCCTGGATCCGCCGGGGCAAGGCGCTAGCGTACCTCGGGTCTGCTCGCCAACGATCGCAGCCTCAGAGCTGAGCCGCCTGCAGAGCCGCCTGCAGGCTTTGTAACTCGGTTTTCGAGACGGGCGGCTGCGGCGGGCGCACCACAGCGTTATCGAGTCGGCCTAGCAGCATTAAACAGGCCTTGAGGCGCGCGGTCGCCCGTCCACCCGGTGCGTTCCGATAAATGGCCACTGAGAGCGGATAAATTTTTTCATGCAGTTGCCGCGCGCGAGTCCAATCGCCCTGGCTGGCCGCTGAATAAAACTCAGCGCATAAGACTGGCGCGACTGCTGCAAGGCTGACCTGGCTGCCTGCGCTGCCGATCAGGTAGCTGGTGAGCAGATGCTCATCGCCCGAACCCATCACCACGAAATCGGATCGAAACGACTTCAGAAGCCGCATATTGGCCTCATAGGTTGCCACTTCCCAGCTTCCCTCCTTGATACCCAACACGCGAGGATTAGCCGCTAACGCTCGCAGGGTGTCCGCGTCATAGGCCATGGCCCCCGCACCGACCGGCGCGCCGTAGAGCAGCGCGGGAAGCTCACAGGACGACAGCACATGCTCCTGATGAATAAGTGCGGCCGCCTTGTCATGCGACAAGGCAAATGAATTGGGCGGAAAGATCAGCAAAATATCAGCCCTTGCGGCCTGGGCCGCACGCGCATCCTCAGCGGCCGTAAGACTCGACTCGGCGTTGATACCGCTGCAAATCACGCAGTCACGGGGTGAATTCGCGCGCGCAATCTCCACAACCCGACGCTTCTCAGCCGAGTTCAGCACAAAGTTCTCACCCGCATGTCCGTTAACCAGCAGTCCGTGAATACCAGGCGTCTGGGCGACCTCGGCGATATGCCGTTCAAGGGCGGTCTCATCCACACTGAAATCGGGTTTCATGGGTACGAGGGTGGCGGCATGCATGCCATGCAGGCGGGCGGGCGAAAAGTTCATGCAACGGTTCCTTGCTGGGGCTGCAACAGCCGATCGATTGGAAAGAGCGGCAGTTCAGGTTCATGGCCAAGAATGCGCTGGGCCAGCAGCTTGGCGATGTAGATGCCACTGGTGTAACCCGAGTGCACACTGCCGCAGACGTAGGCGTTCTCATGCCCGGGTATTGGGCCTACTGCGGGCAGTGCGTCAGCGGTTTCAGCTTCAAGTCCGGCCCAGGCTCTAATCAGGCGAGATTGCCTCAAGGCTGGGATAGCATGGCAGGCAAGTCGAACATTACCGATGAGGCGTTGCGGTAACAGCCCCACGCCGCCTCGATCTCGATCACCGACACCCTGCCAGCCGCCGCCAATGACGGTGGTACCGTGGGGGTACTGTTTAAGCGATAACAAACCACTGGCTATCCCGATGACGGTGCGCATCACCGGATGTTGACGTTCAGTCACCGCGAGCTGATTCACCAGAACCTTGATGGGCAGTTCGGTACCCAGCCATCGCATCATCGGTTCGATCCATACGCCGCCGGCGATCACCAGTCGTTGAGCGGAGATGGGTTCAGAGCGTGTCAGTACGGTGTAGTCGGAACCGGGGCGATCAATGCCGACGGCCTCGGTATGTTCGAAAACAGCAACTCCCGCTGCCAACAACGCCTGCCGATACGCAAGACCGGTGAGGTAAGCATTCGCGTAGCCATCAACCGCGCAGTGCCCTGCGAGGCGAACCCCGTCACCCAGCCCCGGCTCAATCTCGCGCGCCTGAGCACCTCTGATCAGGTTGATCGGCGCGCCTGCCTCACGCCGCCGGCCTGCCCTGAAACTCAACAGTTCTTCTTCATGCTCGGTGAAGGCCAGCGATAAACCATCGCATACCACGACACCCACATCGTGCCCCAACCAGCTTCGCGCATCAGCCCACATGGCGTGCGCCCGCAGCGCATACGGAATAAGCGCCACCCGAGTCATCTGCATCGTGAGCGTGCCTGCATTGACCCCGGAGGCTTCTCGACACAAAGAGCCCCGCTCAACCAGCGCGACCGACATACCACCTCGCGCTGCGAACAGTGCGGTCGTACAGCCGTGTACCCCGCCCCCGATAACCACCAGATCAAATCGTCTGCTCATAGCGGGGCGGGATCGGGTATGGGGATATCGTCGTAGCTGAAGTCACCGATCAACTCGCCCAGCGCCACCGGCCGCAGCGGCGGTCGACCGGTCCACTGTCCGACGGCTTCGCGCGGACAGCCAAGATTCTGGGCCATCAAGGCCTGCACCGTATCGCCGCAGTAGCGACCTTGACAGGGTCCCATGCCGCAGCGGGTGAAATGCTTGAGTTGATCGATCGTCAGGGCGCCCTGTTCGATCGCGGCATCAAGCTCGCCGCGCGTGACATCCTCACAACGACACACCACTGTTTCGGGGGCAATCGCCGCAACCTGCGCAGGTCGCTGCGCCATCAAGCCTGCGATGGCGTCTGAAAAAGGTCGGGCCTGTGCCAGGACACGGTCGATGTGTCGGCACTGCTCGACTACCGCAGCGACCGGCAGATGACCCAGGCGGCGGGCCAGCGCCAGGCCCACCCGTTCACCCGCCAGGCTTGCCATCTGCTGGCCTCGAACACCGGAACCGTCACCGATGGCATAAAGGCCCGGTACCGAAGTCTGAAAGTCATCATCAACGTCCGGCGTCCAGCCACCGCGCAAACGATCGAAGCGATGACGCGCACGTAACAGTCTTGTAATTTCGCAGGCGGTGGCAAGACCATGGCCGACGATGAGCGTGTCGACCTCAAAAACATGTTCAACACCGTCCGCTGGGGCTCCTTCGTCATCCACTGGGCCCATCACAACCCGGCTGATACTCGATTCGCCCTCGGCGCGTCGAATTCCATACCCCGACAGCAGTCGTGCGCCCGCACCGAGCGTCTTAGCCATCCACCATGCGCCTCTGGCTGCCAGCGCGGGACGGCCCACGATGGCTGGCATGCGCTGCAGCCAGGCACGGCGCGGCGCCATGTCAGCCACCGCCAGTAACTCGACCCCAGCCCCACTCAGCCCTGCACCAACGGCTGCCAGAAGTGGGCCACAGCCCGCGATCACCACACGCCGACCGGGCGCAACGCCATGACTCTTCAGCAAAATAGTCGCAGCCGCCAGGCCGATTACCCCAGGCAGCGTCCATCCTGGAAACGGCACAACGCGTTCATGCGCACCAGTGGCCACCACCAGCGCGGGCGCGGTCAGTGCCTGGTTCTCCTGGGGGCCCAACGCATCGATGCGAAACCCATCGCCCGCTTCGGATCCCTCGTTGACCACCGACCAGACCCGATGCGCAAAGAAGGGCTGAACTGATGAGCCCGCTACGCTTGCGCGCAGAGCCTGGCCGGCGCGTGCGTCAGCATCACCCTTGCCTTTGAATGGGCCCACGGGAGCCCGCCACACCTGACCACCCGCGTTAGGCTGCTCATCGACCAGCGCCACCCGACAACCATGACGAGCAGCCTCAATGGCAGCCTGTGCCCCTGCCGGGCCAGCGCCAATGACAATGACGTCATATCGGCTTACCATCAGGGGGCCCCGCGCAATTCAATCTGCATACCCTGCTGAACCGTGCTCATACAGGCCTGGCGCAGAGTACCGTCAACGAAGATGGCGCACTCCTGGCACGCGCCCATTAAGCAAAAGGCTCCGCGCGGACTGCCCGCTCGCGGACTGCGGCGAAGCTCTCGATAGCCAGCAGTGGCAAGCGCGGTCGCCAAAACCATGCCCTGCGGTAAGCGAACCAGCTGACCATCGACCAGCACCTCGACCAGCGGGCCACTGCGATGCAAAGAGAAGGCTGTCATCGCGCGGGGGCGCCCCCGGGTTTGCGTCTGGCCTCAGTGACCAGCCTGCGCTCGGCGTACCGACCGATGCGCGCAAAAGACCAGGAGATAACAAAGTACAGCACCAGCACCGTGCCAAAGCAGATCAGGGCTGAAAAACCGCGTTGATTCAGCATACGTGCCGCAAAGGTCAGCTCAAGAAAGCCTATTTGCGACACCAGCGATGTCTCTTTGATCATACTAACCGTGTGGATGGTGGACGGCGGCAGGATCACTTTCCACGCCTGCGGCAGAATGATCCGAAACAGCGCCTGCAGGGGCGGAATGTTAAGCGCCGCAGCGGCCTCCCACTGCCGGACATGTACAGCCTCGTAGCCCGCCCGTATGTTCTCGGCAGCCAGGGCCGACATCCGTAGCGCCACCGCTGTCACCGCAATGACAAAAAGACTTTTTTCAGCGCCCGACAGCTGAAAGCCGAAGAACACACACATCAACAACACCAGAAACGGTATTCGCCGGATGGTCTCAGTGACCGTGATGAACACTGCGCGCACTGCGGCCACGGGCACCACATTGGCAAGCCGTAGCGTTGCAATGATGAATCCAACTGCGTAGCCAATACCACAGCCAAGCAGTGACACCAGCAGTGTATTAAGGGCAGCCTGCCCTAGAAACAACAGGTTCCAGTAGGTAAAAAAGCGGGGCGCTTCCGCCAATAACTGCTCGATTGCCAGCATCAGAATACCCTGGCCTTGACGCGAAACATCAGCCGCCCGAAGGTGTAAAGAATGACCGATGCCAACATCGTGAGCCCGATGTAGATCACTGCCGTCACTGAGAAAATTTCAATCGATCTGAAGGTGATTGCGTTAGCGTTAAGCGCGCGCGCCGTAAGCTCTTCGACGCCGAAAATAGCGGCCATCGAGGTGCCCAGGGTCATGATGATGTAATGGTTCGATAGCGACGGGTAAAGCGCTTTGACAATATGGGGCGCAATCACATGACGTATGGTCTGCAGCCGGGTGAATCCGAGCGTCTCGGCTGCCTCAATTTCTGCCTGTGGCAGCGACTGGAACCCTGCTCGCTGAATCTCAGTGAGATAAGCCCCGGCATTGAGCGTCATGCCGATAAGCACCGCCTGCACGGGCGTCAGCAAAAGACCAAACTCAGGTAGGGCGAAAAACAGGAAAAAAATCTGAACCAGCTGCGGCGTATTTGAGAAGAAACTGACATAGGCGCGGGTTAAGGCGCGCGCGGGGGCTGATCCGTAGGTCAGCGTTGAGGCACCGGCAAGTCCGATCAGCAGGCCCAACGCAAACGCCACCAAGGCGATCACCAGTGCAATGCAGGCTCCCGTCAGGAAGTCGGGCAGGTACGACAGTATCTGCCCGTACTGAAGCTGCATCGCACCGGTCCTCGCGTGTAGCGTTCGTCAGAACATGGGGTTGAAGGGGATAGGCGTCTTCATGGGAACACCAAACCATTTTTCCCAAGTCTTAGCCACAAACCCTGAGCGATGCATCTCGAACAGCACCACATTGAGTGCGTCTTTCAACGTCGTATTGCCTTTTTGCACGCCGATGCCCACCCAGGTGCTGGCCAGTACTTCATCCAGCACCTTCCATTTGACGCCCGCAACGTTTTTCATCGGTACCACCACCGACTCGAGCACATCGACCATGGCATCAGCCCGACCCTGTTGGATCGCCCGGAAGGTATCAGGATAGTTATCAAGCAGGGTGACCTGAGCCTTGGGCGCATTCGCCTGAATCCAGGGAATGCCTACGGTGCCACGAACCTGCACGAGCTTTACCTGTGGGTTGTCGAGATCGGCTGGCTTGTTGATGGGCACACTGGTACCACTCTCCTTGGTAAGGACGATGACGCTCTGCGTGTGTAGCGGCACCGTGTAATCGATCACCAGGGCGCGCTCTACCGTGCGGGTGATGGCCCCCAGCACGATATCGATGCGATCAGACTGCAGAAACGGAATACGGTCGGGGCTGCCGACCTGAACGATTTCAAGCTCAATTTTCATGTGGCGCGCGATCTCGCGCGCGATGTCGGCATCAAAACCATCGATCTGATTCTGTGCATTGAACACCCCAAATGGCGGCAGTGTCGGGTTGATGCCCGCGCGCAGCTTTTTGGCTGACAACACATCGCCCAGCGGCTTGGCCAGTGCCTGATGCGTTACCGCAAGCCCCGCCGTGGCGGCCGCAGCGACGATAAGATCACGCCGGGAAAGCTTTTTAGAATGCTCAAACGCCATCTGAATCTCCTCAGTTGTGTGCAGATCTCTGTGCTAATCTTCATGAGTTTCACGCACGAAAGCAAGTGTGTTGCTTCATTTTTTATTCTCGTCCTCCAGAGGATTTGGTGTCGTTCCTTCAACTTCAGGGCGTCAGCGCACGCTACGGCGCACAGCCGGTACTTAATGATATCGATCTAGCCATCGAGCGAGGAGAGGTCATCGCGCTCATCGGCCCCTCGGGTTCCGGCAAGAGTACTTTGCTGAGAACCCTCATCGGACTCAACAAGCCGATCAGCGGCTCAATCACCCTGGAAGGCACCGCCATACGGTATGACAATCGCGCTGCCCTGCGCGAAGCACGAGACCGGTTCGCTATTGTCTTTCAGCAATACAACCTGTTCCAGAACATGACGGCGCTGCGCAATGTGGCTATTGCCCCCGAAATCGTCAAGGGCCGCTCGCGCGCCGAGGTCGAGCGAGAGGCCGCTGATCTGCTCGCACGGGTGGGCCTGGGCGAAAAACTGGGCGCTTACCCCGATGAGCTGTCAGGCGGTCAGCAGCAGCGCGTGGCCATCGCCCGCGCGTTAGCCCAGCATCCCAGTATTCTGTTGCTCGATGAAGTCACCGCAGCGCTTGATCCAGAACTCGTCACCGAAGTACTCGACACAGTTCGCAAATTGGCAGCTGAAGGCATGACCATGATTGTGGTCAGCCATGAAATGGGCTTTGTGCGCGAGGTGGCGAGCCGCGTCGTGTTCATGGATAAGGGCCAAATTGTCGAGTCAGGAAGCCCACAGCAGATCTTTGATCAGCCCCGAACCGAGCGACTGAAAGATTTCTGCGCAAAAATCTTGAGGCACTAAGTCGTGCACGCACAGGCTCTCGGCATGGAACTGCTGACAGATGCAGTCGACTGCCATGTGCACGCCTGTCCCCACATCAACGCCCGACGCCTCGATGTGTTCGAAGCGGTGCGCCAGGCTGCAGCTGCGGGTATGGCCGGCATCGGATTGATGGATAACTTTGCCAACAGTTCGGGAATGGCCGCTCTGGCTATGCGCGAACTGGGCCATCTAGGTATCGATGTTTGGGGTGGACTTATCATGGAGCCCTCTGCCGGCGGTGTCAGCGCCGATACGGTGAAAGTGGCTCTGCAATACGGTTATGGCGGCCGAGGGGCACGATATATTTCACTGCCCACACACCACACGCGGCACACCGCGCGTCATGAAAATCGCAGTCCCTCGTACATTGAATCCTGCTTTCACGTCACGCCCGGCAGGCCACTGAGCGACCCCCTGCCCGAAATTCTTGAAACGGTCGCAGCGTCCGAGGCTGTGCTCAATCTAGGACACCTGAGCGACGCTGAAACGGTTTATCTCGCCGAGCAAGCAATAGCTCGTGGCGTGCAACGGATTCTCGCTCCTGCAAGCCATCTGCATCCCGATGTCGTACGCGTGCTGACGGGCCTTGGCGTTTATGTCGAGTTCTCGTTTTTCTTTGTCAGTCCGGCCACTATGGTGGGACTGACTCATGTCGATGCCGAGCGGCACACTATTCCCGCCAGCACCTTAAATAGCCTGTGTGAACGAATCGCTGCAGCACCCACCGACCTCGTCATTCTGTCCAGTGACAGTGGCGTCTATCTGTTACCACCCCCGGTCGAAAGTCTGCGTATGTTCCTGATGCTGCTACAGGCTTCAGGCATTACGCACGAAATCCTACGCCGCGGTGTTCACTCAAATCCGATAACGCTTTTTAGAGTTCAAAGATCTGACAGCAAGGACTGCCCACCATGAGCCAAACGCTGATTCGAAAAGGCCGCATCGTTACGGCAGTCGATGACTACTACGCTGACATTCTGGTTGCCGACGGAAAGATTCGCATGATTGGCGTCGACATTCCAGCCGGCCCCGATGTCACCCAGATCGACGCGACAGGGCTGATCGTGTTACCTGGAGGTGTCGATTGCCACACCCATCTTGAGAATACCTTCGGCGAATCAACGACGGCCGACGACTTTATTTCAGGCACCAAGGCAGCCGCGTTTGGGGGTACCACCACTATTGTCGACTTCGCTTTCCAGGGAAAGCAAGTGGGTGTGATGGAAGCGATCGATGCAGCGAAGGCACGCGCCGAAGGTAAGGCAGCGGTTGA
>JBDLQY010000098.1:0-5356 GCA_039800325.1 Pseudomonadota bacterium
TTCGGTTTTCGATGCGGTTTTCTGGGGCTGCTGCACATGGATATTGTGCAGGAGCGTCTCGAGCGCGAGTTCGACATGGAGCTCATCACAACCGCCCCCACCGTGGTGTACGAGGTCCTAATGCGTGACGGCGTGCTTTTGCAGGTCGAAAACCCGTCCAAAATGCCTGATCCCTCAAAAATTGAGGAAATTCGCGAGCCTGTGGTGTCGGTGACGATCTTTGTTCCACAAGAATACGTGGGCAGCGTCATGACCCTGTGCACAGGCAAGCGTGGGGCCCAGACCAACCTGGCCTATCATGGTCGCCAGGTTCATCTGACCTATGACTTGCCGCTCAATGAGATCGTTCTGGATTTCTTCGACAAGCTTAAGTCGGTGTCGCGGGGCTATGCATCGATGGACTATGAGTTCCGCGAGTACCGTGCGGCCGACGTGGTCAAGATGGATATTCTGGTCAACGGCGACAAAGTGGATGCGCTATCCGTTATCGTTCACCGCAGCGTATCGCAGAGTCGGGGTCGCGAACTGGTGGCCAAGATGCGCGAACTGATTCCCCGCCAGATGTACGACGTCGCGATTCAGGCGGCGATCGGCGCCAACATTATTGCGCGCGAAAACGTTAAGGCCTTGCGCAAGAACGTATTGGCGAAGTGCTACGGCGGCGACATCTCCCGAAAAAAGAAACTGCTCGAAAAGCAGAAGGCGGGTAAGCGGCGTATGAAGCAGGTCGGTTCAGTGGAAATTCCTCAGGAAGCCTTTCTTGCGGTGCTGCAGGTAGAAGATCGATGAACTTTGCCCTGACCCTACTGGTCTTGTTTCTACTGACCTTCGTAGCCTGGTTGGCAGATCGGTTTCACTTTCGGCCGCAGCGTCAAAAGGCCGCACAAGAGGCGCTTTCGCAATTTGAAGCGTCCAAGGCCGCGTCGCTGCTGGCCAGCGAAGACGCCTCCGGGGTTGAACGTGCTCGGCAGCAGCTTCGCGAACAGTATCTGCGGCAGCCCTGGTGGCTTGAATACACGGCTGGGCTGTTTCCTGTGATCGCGGTTGTTTTTGGTTTGCGCTCGTTTGTGGCTGAGCCATTCCGTATACCGTCCGAGTCGATGCTTCCGACGCTTTTTGTGGGCGATCTGATTCTGGTGAACAAATACACCTATGGCGTCCGCCTGCCGGTCTCGAACACCAAGGTGCTTGAGGTCGGGCAGCCAGCCCGGGGTGACGTGATGGTGTTTCGCTTTCCACGAGATCCGTCGATCGATTACATCAAGCGGGTCGTCGGAATTCCTGGCGACCGAGTCGCGTATTACGACAACCGCCTGGCGATCAATGGGCAGGCAGTACCGCTTGAGAGCATGGGTGAATTCGAGGACAGACGCCGTTTATTGCTGTTTCCTCAATATTCAGAAAAACTCGGAGATTCCTCGCATAAGATATTGACAGAATTGAAGAAACCGTCTCGAATAGAGCCCATGGACAGGTTTCCATTCTTTGATCGTTGCAACTACCGCACAAACGGCTTCGAGTGCACGGTGCCGCCCGGTCACTACTTCGTGATGGGTGACAATCGCGAAAATAGTCTTGATAGCCGGTTTTGGGGGTTTGTGCCTGAGCAAAATATCGTTGGCAGGGCTTTCTTCATCTGGATGAACTTCGGCGATTTCAGCCGAATCGGACGCTTTCATTGAGCACAGCGCCCGTCATTGCTAACAATGCGGGCGCCCCGGCCCCGCAGCGGAGCGTCAATCGATGACCCTAGAGGCGCTGCAGGCATCGCTGGGTTATCAGTTTCGCGACGCGGCTTTGCTGCGTCAGGCGCTCACTCACCGCAGTCACGGTCAGCCGCACAACGAGCGGCTTGAGTTTCTTGGTGACTCAGTTCTGAACTGTGCCGTCGCGTCGCTCCTGTATGCGCGCTATGGGCGCCTTGACGAAGGCGATCTTTCGCGTCTGCGCTCAAACCTGGTCAAGCAGCAGTCTCTTTACGAAATCGCGCAGACATTAGACCTCAGCCGGCACATCCTTCTGGGTGAAGGCGAGCTGCGCAGTGGTGGCTTCAGGCGTCCGTCCATACTGGGTGATGCGGTTGAAGCCCTGTTCGGCGCGATCTTTCTGGACAGCGGCTTTGAGCGGGCGCAGGCGGTTATTCATGCCCTATATGAGCCGGTCTTGAGGACGGTGGATCCGCGGACGCTGGGTAAAGATGCCAAAACGCTCTTGCAAGAACATCTTCAGGGCAAGAAGCTTCCACTTCCCTCGTATGCTGTGGTTGCCACCCATGGTGCTGCTCATAGCCAGACCTTTGAAGTTGAATGCTCAGTCGTAAAGCTTGGCATTCAGGTTCTCGGAAGCGGTGGCAGCCGGCGTGCCGCAGAGCAGGCGGCAGCCCGGCTTGCGCTTGACGCCGCTTTGGCGCTAGCCTCATCAGGGCGCCGGCGCGCGCGCGCCGAGGCCGCCTCTGGGGTCGCCGTCAGCACTGTCGTACCTCCCTCCGAGCTTTCCGGCGAGCAGGGCCCCGCCGAGCCCAGCGCACGCGCCGCCTGAAGCGCCGTCGACTTCGTCGCCGAGTTCACCTGCAATTAAGCCACTTTTCGGAGCGAGCATGACCCATCGTTGTGGCTACGTTGCCATTGTCGGCCGTCCGAATGTGGGCAAGTCAACGCTGCTCAACCGGCTGGTGGGGCAGAAGCTTTCCATCACTTCAGATCGACCACAAACGACGCGGCATCGCATTATTGGCGTGCTGACGAGACCGGACGCGCAGCTGCTTTTTTTAGATTCACCGGGTTACCAGACACGGGTGGGGGGGGCGCTCAACCGCGTACTGAACCGGACGGCTGTTCAGGTGGCCACTGATGCTGATGTGGTGGTCATGGTGGCGGACGCCACTCACTGGACTGCTGCCGATGAAGCGGTCGCCCGTCAGTTGCCCGCGAACAAGCCACGTCTTCTGGCCCTGAATAAAATCGACCGTATTCACGATCGGGCCCGTCTGATGAGTCTTGCGAAAAGCTTGCAGCACGCGTGGGGTTTTGACGAGATTGTCCCCATCAGCGCTCGCACGGGACGCCAGGCCGAACTGCTGGCTGACCTGTGTGCGGCATGCCTACCCGAGGCAGAGGCCGTCATGCAGGCCGACGCGCTCACTGATCGTTCTGAGCGCTTTCTGGCCGCTGAAATGATTCGCGAAAAACTGTTTCGACAACTGGGTGATGAGCTGCCCTATGAAAGTACCGTTGAAATCGAACGTTTCGAGGAAGCGCCGCGCCTTCGACGCATCTTCGCCGCTATTTTGGTCGAGCGCGACGCCCAGAAGGCGATCGTGATCGGGCGTGGTGGCGAGCGGATCAAGCGGCTGTCGACCGAAGCCAGACAGGAGTTAGAGCATTTGCTGGGTGGTCCCGTCTATCTTGAGCTGTTCGTAAAGGTGCGTTCGGGCTGGGCAGACTCCGAAGCAACGCTGCGGGCTCATGGCTACGAGTAAGACCTGGGCGCAGGCGTATCTGCTGCACTCCACGCCGTATCGCGAGACCAGTCTGATTGTCGATCTGTTCACCCGAGAGCATGGTCGAATCGCAGCTGTCGCCAAGGGCGCCCGGCGTAAGGGTTCGGCGATGCGGGCAGTCCTGATGCCGTTTCAGCCCCTGTCGGTCGCCTGGGTCGGAGCACGTGAATTGCGCACCCTCACGCAGGCCGAGTGGCAGGGCGGATCTATCCCACCCTGTGGCGATGCCCTCTTGTGCGCCTTCTATCTCAATGAGCTGTTGATGCGCCTGCTGGCGCGTGAAGACCCGCATGAGCCCTTGTTTGACGCTTATGCTGAAACCCTGCGACAGCTGGACGGCGATGCGGCCATCGACGAAGTGCTGCGACGCTTTGAGTGGACGCTGCTGCGAGAGACGGGGCACGCTCCAACGCTTGTCAGCGATAGCCGAGGTCGGGCCATAAGCGCCGAGACGCCTTATCAATGGCAGCCGGAGGCTGGCTTCAGCGTTGCAGAGCCCGGTGCTCAGGCCGTAGTTGACGGCGCCACCTTGCTTGAGCTGGCAGACGGGCGTTTCAGCAGCCCACAGCACCGCTTACAGGCAAAATACCTGGTGAGAGCGATTCTGTCGCATCAGCTCGATGGACAGGCGCTCAGAACCCGACAGATTCTCATTGACTTGCATAAGCTTTGAACCATGATCGAACTTGGCGTAAACATCGACCATGTGGCAACCGTTCGTCAGGCGCGCCGCACGTACGAACCCGACCCCGTCTGGGCAGCTGTCGAGGCGCATCTGGGCGGCGCTGACGGTATCACCGTACATCTACGTGAAGATCGTCGACACATTCAAGATGAGGATGTACGGCGACTTCGCGAACTGACACATATCAAGCTCAATCTTGAAATGGCTGCGACCGATGAGATGGTGGCCATTGCCACCGCCTTAGGTCCTGAAATGGCCATGCTGGTGCCCGAGGGGCGTCATGAGATTACCACCGAAGGTGGTCTGGATATTGTCAGTCAAGAGCCCCGTCTTCGCGAGGTGGTGACAAGGCTCAGCGGTGCAGGCATCGTGTGCAGTGTCTTTATCGATGCCGAACCCGCACAGATTGAAGCTGCGGCACGTATCGGAGCCCGTGTTTGCGAAATCCATACCGGCCCGTACGCCCATGCCTTCCACCAGAGGGGTCGCGATGCCGAGAGTCCTGCTGTGGTGCGTGAGCTGCAGCGTATCCGCGAAGCCGGTGCCCTGATTCGGTCGTCCGGAATGCGGTTCAACGCGGGTCATGCGCTTAACTATGTCAACGTACAGCCGGTAGCAGCGCTTCCCGGGGTGCGCGAGCTTCATATCGGCCATGCCATCGTGTCGCGGGCCATCTTCGTCGGCATGCGCGAGGCTGTGCGTGAAATGAAACGCTTGCTTCGTGAGGGAGCTGCAAGCGGCAGCCACTCATGATTTACGGTATCGGCACGGATATCGTTCAGGTTGCCCGTATCGAACGGCTACTGGCGCGCTGGGGCGATCGCTTTGCGCGACGTGTCCTCGGACCTGAAGAACTTGCCGAGTTCATGCGGCGGCGCTCGCGGGGCAGTCATGGTCCGGCCTACGCGGCGCGCTATCTGGCCAAACGTTTTGCCGGTAAAGAGGCATTTAGCAAGGCTATCGGCCTCGGGCTGCGCGAACCCATGAGTCTGCTGTCTCTGCAAATCCTGAATGATTCGCGGGGCAAACCGATTGCCGTTGCTGGCAAGCGGCTTGCCGTCTGGTTGAACGAACGTGGACTGCAGGCACAGGTATCGCTCTCAGACGAGATCGATACGGTTCTGGCCTTCGTGGTGGTTGAGTGTAGACCAGAGGCTGGTCGTGTTGACTAG
>JBDLQY010000099.1:0-3239 GCA_039800325.1 Pseudomonadota bacterium
ATGCATGCGGCCGAGAAGTTGGGACTCTACGTACCGCACTTCTGCTATCACAAGAAACTGTCTATTGCAGCCAACTGTCGCATGTGCCTGGTCGATGTCGAGAAGGCGCCCAAGCCGGTACCCGCCTGCGCGACGCCTGTGGCTGCCGGCATGAAGGTGCAGACCCGATCGGCACGAGCGGTTGCCGCGCAGAAGGGCGTGATGGAGTTTCTGCTGATCAACCACCCGCTTGATTGTCCGATCTGCGATCAAGGCGGTGAATGTCAGCTGCAGGATCTGGCCGTGGGTTACGGTGGATCTGCCTCGCATTACCACGAAGAAAAGCGCGTGGTCTTTCACAAGCCACTGGGTCCTCTGGTGTCAGCTGAGGAAATGAGTCGCTGCATTCACTGCACACGCTGTGTCCGCTTCGGCCAGGAAATCGCCGGCGTCATGGAGCTGGGCATGGCCGGCCGTGGCGAGCACTCTGAGATCATGAGCTTCGTCGGTCGCTCGGTTGATTCCGAGCTGTCGGGCAACATGATCGACGTCTGCCCGGTTGGTGCGCTGACCAGTAAACCCTTCCGTTACAGCGCTCGCACCTGGGAGCTCTCCCGTCGTAAGTCGATTGCACCGCACGACTCGTTAGGTTCGAACATCGTTGTGCAGGTCAAGGGTGACAAGGCTATGCGGGTGGTCCCGCTCGAAAATGAGGCCGTCAACGAGTGCTGGTTGTCTGACCGTGACCGCTTCTCGTACGAGGGCCTGAACAGCCCAGATCGCCTGCTGCAGCCCATGCTCAGACAAGATGGACGTTGGCAGACGGTCGACTGGAGCACAGCACTTGAGTACGCCGCGCACGCGCTCACCCGCGTGCGCGAAGAGCGCGGCGCGTCAGCGCTGGCTGCTTTGGGTTCAGCCACCAGCACGGTTGAAGAGCTTTATCTGTTGGGCCGTCTCATGCGTGGTCTGGGCAGCGGCAATGTCGATGTTCGTCTGCGGCAGGCTGACTTCTCGGGTGATGGCCAGCGGGCTGGTGTCCCCTGGCTGGGTATGCCCGTTGAGTCAATCAGCTCGCTCGATCGCATGCTTCTGGTCGGCTCATTCCTGCGCAAAGATCATCCGCTGCTTGCTGCGCGTATCCGGTCTGCGGTGCGTCGCGGTGCGCAGGTATCCGTAGTGCATGCGGCTGACGAAGATCTGCTTATGCCCGTGACGGCCAAGGCCGTGGCGGCACCTTCGCGCTGGTCGCTCGTGCTGTCGGGCGTGCTGGTGGCCCTGTTGCGTGCACGCGGTCAGACGGTTCCGCCCGAGCTGGTCAATACGGTGCCTGATGCTCACGCTCAGGCCATCGCGCAGTCCCTGGCCTCGGGTCAATCGGTCGGCATCTTTTTGGGTAACGCCGCTGTGCAACACCCGCGGCATGCGCAGCTTCTGCGTCTGGCCCAGGCTATCGCGCAGACCTGTGGGGGCCGGCTGGGCGTGCTGACTGAGGCCGCCAATACCGTCGGTGCCTGGCTAGCCGGTGCCGTACCTGACGCCGGTGCGCTTGATGCGCGCGCCATGGTCGAGCAGCCTCGTTCGCTTTATGTGCTGCTCAACACCGAGCCTCAGCTTGACCATGGCTTGCCGGTTGCGGCACGGGCTGCGCTGGGTGGCGCGCAGTCGGTCATCGCGCTGACGGCTTGGCAGTCGCCCGAACTCCTCGAGATGGCTGATTGTCTGCTGCCGATTACGCCCTTTACTGAGACTGCAGGAAGCTTTGTCAACTGCGAGGGTCGTCTGCAGACCTTCAACGGCGTGGTACGCGCCGCAGGTCAGGCAAGGCCTGCCTGGAAAGTACTGCGGGTGCTGGCTGAGCTTGCCGGGGTTACGGGCGTCGCGTTCGACAGCGCAGAAGCGGTGCGCGCCGCCGCGTTGCCTGGCGATTGGGTCTCGCGCCTGAACAACCATATGCAGGGTGCTATCGGCGCCATCGAGTCCATGGGCCCGGCCGAGCTCGAGCGACTGGCCGATGTTCCCATCTACTTTGCTGATCCGCTGGTGCGGCGTGCTCAAAGTCTGCAGCAGACGCGCGATGCGCGGCCTCCGACAGCACGGGTCAATCAGCGCACCCTGGCCGCGCTTGGAATGCAGCCGGGCGATTCAGTCATGGTGCGCCAACACTGGGGGGCAGTCGGTGGGCAGGCGCTTTTGGCGCTTGAACTTGATCCCTCGCTGGCTGACCAGGTGGTGCGTGTCGCCTCATCGCATCTGAGTACGTCCGGACTGCTCGCCCTGAGCGGACCGGTGAAACTGGAAAGGGCTGGATGATGGGCAACCTGATCGACGGCATCACCGGTTGGGGAGAGGGCGCTTTCGGTGTGGCATGGCCGGTTGTCTGGAACCTGGTAAAAATCATCGCGCTCGTGCTTCCCATCATGGGTTGTGTTGCTTACCTCACCCTATGGGAACGCAAACTGATCGGCTGGATGCATATCCGGCTAGGGCCTAACCGTGTTGGGCCATTCGGACTGCTGCAGCCTATCGCAGATGCCGTCAAGCTGATGCTCAAGGAAGTCATCATTCCGGCGCGGGCCAACAAGGTGCTGTATGTGCTGGGACCCATCATGACCATCATGCCGGCTATGGCGGCCTGGGTGGTCATACCATTCGGACCCGATCAGGCCCTCGCCAACATCAATGCCGGCCTGCTGCTGCTTATTGCCATCACCTCACTCGAGGTATACGGCGTCATCATCGCGGGATGGGCTTCCAACTCGAAGTACGCTTTTCTTGGCGCGATGCGAGCTTCGGCGCAGATGGTCTCGTACGAGCTGGCCATCGGTTTTGCCTTGGTGGTGGTGCTCATGGTCTCGGGCAGCCTCAACATGACACAGATCGTGCTGCGGCAGGGCGAGGGCTTCTTCGCAGACATGGGGCTCACGTTTCTGTCCTGGAACTGGCTGCCGCTTCTACCGGTTTTCGTGGTCTACGTGATCTCGTCGGTGGCAGAGACCAACCGCCATCCGTTCGACGTGGTTGAAGGCGAATCTGAGATCGTGGCTGGTCACATGATCGAATATTCCGGCATGGGATTCGCCATCTTCTTTCTGGCTGAATACGCCAACATGATTTTGCTGTCGGCGGTCGCCGCCATCTTGTTCCTGGGGGGCTGGCAGGCCCCTATCGATTGGGCCATCTTCACCTGGATCCCAGGTTGGATCTGGCTGGGCATCAAGACCTTCTTTGTGGTGTCCCTGTTCATCTGGTTTCGTGCG
>JBDLQY010000100.1:0-4005 GCA_039800325.1 Pseudomonadota bacterium
CCGCGGTGCCTCGTATCCGCCTACTACTTCGCGCATGCCCTGATACCCCAGTTGGGTACCGGGCTACCAGTAATCCCTATACCCATGTTACTGACAAGTCAATCATGGCTTGCCGTGCCAGACAGGCCTACCATTCGCGCCTTCTCTCCTTCTCTTCCTGAAGGCAGGGTCTCGAAATCTTGCCCAGGAAGCCCAACTCGATACCAGTGCCTGGAGGCACGATGAATTCGCGCGACCCTAACGCAATACTGAACGGCGAAATCGCCGATGTTCAGGCTTACCAAGACGTCCGTAACATTCCCATTGAACGCGTTGGCGTGCGCGGGGTTCGCTACCCCCTGCGCTGGCAAACAACCCAGGGCGTGCAACCCGCGGTGGGTCAATTCAACTTGTATGTCAGTCTGCCCGCCCACCAAAAGGGCACGCACATGTCGCGTTTTATCGCCATGCTCGAAGAAACCGACCAGTCGGGCGAGTCCCTTAATGTCGCCCGCATGTTGCAAATGCACCGTGACATGCTTACACGGCTCGAAGCCGACCGCGGCCGCATCGAACTAAACCTGCCGTTTTTTGTCCGCAAGGCTGCGCCCGTGTCTGGTATTCAAAGCCTGATGGACTACCAACTGTCGGTGGTCATTGATGGCAGCGCTGACGGCGCTGAACTAAAGCTGACGGTGCTGGTTCCGGTCACCAGTCTGTGCCCCTGCTCTAAAACCATCTCTGAGTACGGCGCCCACAACCAGCGCTCGCATGTAACCATCGAAGTACTCACACGCGACGCTATCGAGCCTGAGGCGTTAATTGCCATCGCTGAAGCGCAGGCCTCCTGCGATCTGTATGGCGTTCTTAAGCGGGTCGACGAGAAGTACGTGACCGAGCGTGCTTACGACAATCCCAAGTTTGTCGAAGACCTGATTCGCGATGTTGCGGCCGCTCTTAAGCGTGACCCGCGCATTCAACGCTATGCCGTGGAAGTGGAGAACTTTGAGTCCATCCATAACCACTCGGCCTACGCGCGCATAGAGTCCCATTAAGCCACAGAGCCTGCTGCAGACGGCGTCGCACAGGGCGTGACGCTTGCCTGCGGCCGGTTAGCACCGCTGAACTCACTACGCCCTGAGAGGGGGTGTTCTGATGAGCGATCTCGCAAGTTTTCGTCCTTGGGCGCGTCGGCTGCACTGGATCAGCGCAATCATCATGCTGGGGCTGGTTATCCCTCTGGGCATCTGGATCCGTTACTTCGCCCCAGACGATCAGTCTTTCAAGCTGCGCCTTTACAACCTGCACGAAAGCTTTGGCGTAGTGCTTTTTGTCTTGGCGCTGGCCAGGTTGATTTATCGCAGGCGCAACCCAGCCCCGCCGTTACCGTCGGATTCGCCAGGCTGGGTGCGACTGGCTGCTCGTACCACGCACATAGCGCTTTACGCACTGCTCATCATCATGCCCATTAGCGGCTTCCTGGCCACCAACGCCTGGGGCTTTCCCCTAAAGGTCTTCGAGCTGATTCCGCTGCCTTCGCCTATCGGCAAGGATGAGGCGCTCGCAAAGACACTCTCGCTTATTCACTGGTGGGGCGCCGTCACCTTGGGTGTTCTTATCACCGCTCATCTGGCGGGTGCCTGGTATCACCACGTCATCCGCAAAGACGGCGTTCTGCGCCGCATGCTTGGCTTCAGCTGATCTGCCTCGCACCCTAATTGCCCCAGGAAATCCATGAGTACAGCCGAATCACCCGTAACCCAGGCGGCCGGCCTGAGCCTGCGCGCACGCCGCGTCATTTTTTTATGCCTGGTGCTGTCGACCTCGCTGGGACTCATGTCACTGATGGCGGCAGCACTCTTTCCTTCGGGCGTTGACCCTCTGGGCATAGCCATGTTGGTGTGCTTTGCCATCACCCTGCCCTGGACGGCCATCGGTTTCTGGAATGCCGCCATCGGTCTGTCTCTGATGGTGTTTGCCCGCGATCCTGAGGCGTATGTGGCGCCGCATCTGCGCAGCATCGACGGTCACGAAGCCATCGCCAGCCGTTGCGCCGTCGCCATCTGCATCCGTAATGAGGGGACAGAACGGCTCTCGCGCAATTTGAGCTGGATGCTCGAGGGCCTGATCGCAACGGGCGAAGCTCGTTGGTTTCATCTGTACATGCTCAGCGACACCAGCTGGCCGGAAGTTGCCGCCGAAGAAGAGGCATTGGCCCAAAGTCTGCGCGAGCGCTACGGGCATGCCATCGAAATCACCTACCGACGTCGCAGCGAGCGCTCTGGCTTCAAAGCGGGCAACCTGCGCGATTTTTGCCAGCGTTGGGCTTCAAATCACGATTACGCCGTTGTTCTGGACGCGGACAGTCTGATGACCCCGGGCGCAATATTGCGTCTGGTTCGTATGATGCAGGTTAATCCCCGCATCGGCATTCTGCAGACTCTGGTTACAGGACTTCCAAGTGCCAGCGCGTTTGCGCGCGTTTTTCAGTTTGGCATGCGGCTGGGCATGCGTTCTTACACCCTGGGCGCAGCCAGCTGGCAGGGCGACTGTGGTCCGTACTGGGGCCATAACGCCATTTTGCGGCTGGCGCCCTTTGCAGAGCACTGCGACTTGCCGCGACTACCGGGCAAACCGCCGCTGGGTGGCGATGTACTCAGCCATGATCAGATTGAAGCTGTGCTGATGCGCCGTGCCGGCTATGAGGTGCGGGTTCTACCCATCGAAGACGGTAGCTTCGAAGAAAACCCGCCTACCCTGCTTGAGTTCATACGGCGCGACCTGCGCTGGTGCCAGGGCAATATGCAGTACTTTCAGCTGCTGGGCCTCGAGCGTCTGCGACCCGTCAGCCGTATTCAACTCTGGCTAGCCATTGCCATGTATGCCAGCGCGCCGGCCTGGCTGGGTTTCATGGCGCTTGGACTGATTCGTCAGGGCGGGTTCAGGCCTGACCTGGGCGCGATTCTTCTAGTCTTAACCCTGGTCATGAGTTTCGCGCCTAAATTTGCCACGCTGGCCGCGGTACTGATTCAGTCACGCCTTCGGAAAGCCTTTGGAGGGACACTACGCATTCTTGCGGGGGCTTTTGTCGAACTGATTTTTTCGATGCTCATCGTGCCGGTGTGTGCCGTCTCGGTCACCGTATTCGTGCTGGGTCTGCCCTTCGGCAAGCAGGTAGGCTGGACGCACCAGCTACGTGATGCTGACGGACTTCCCTGGAGAACCGCTGTTAAGGCCCTGTGGGGGCACACCCTGGCAGGCTTTGGTTTTGCTGCCTGCTTATGGCTGGTGGCACCAGGGGCTCTTTGGATAGGCGCGCCATTCTTCGTGGGATTGATGCTGTGCATTCCGATGGCCGTGTTTACGGCCAGCCCGCGGGTCGGTCGGTGGGCTGGCGGACTTGGACTGTGCCTTATTCCCGAAGAAACGCGCAGACCCGAGCGCAGCGACGGTACCACCCTGTTTACGCCGTTTGCACGCGACATGGCGCTTAAATGATGCTTACGATCTGGCGCGCCTTGGTGACGGCTGCAGTGTTTGCAGGCATGTCAGCGGGCCTAGCCGCGGCAGAGGTCGATTTCATCAATGCCAGCCAGTTCACGCGCTGTGCAGAAGAAGACAACGTCTATGTGAAGGTGCAGGCCGCAGGCATTCACCGCTTTTCAATCGTGGCCGAGCATCCCCCCTATGTGCGCGCCATTACGACCGACAGCACGGCACCCGATTTCACGCACTGCGATATGTCAGGCGATCCGCGATTTCGATTCACACCCCTGACGACTGTTCTTTACGAAGATAACAACATCCGTTTGGTCGGGCACCGTTTCGACACATTCTGGCGCGGCGAACAGGTGGACTTCTGGGTGGGCGACCGCAACGTACCAGGTCTTCATTTGGTGCAGCTGCTGCGCAAGGGTGAGCGCGATATTGAAATTCTGGTGGTCTATCCAGCCGATGGTTACTGGCGGGCCAAGCCACTGCCGCCACCGCAACTGTCTGATAGTGCCTATGGAAGCTCCTTTCTCA
>JBDLQY010000101.1:0-3052 GCA_039800325.1 Pseudomonadota bacterium
AGACTATAGGCCATTCTCTGCAACGCGAAAGGGATCTCGAGGGCGCCAGGAACCGTACAGACAATGATGTCATCCGCCTCGACACCCAGAGATAAAAGTTCAGCCAGGCAGGCCGCGCGAAGCGCATCGCACACGCTGTCGTTGAAGCGCGACTGAACCACGCCGATTCGCAGGCCGGAGCCGTCGGTGGAGGCCTGGAAGATCTGGGTACTCATGCGTTATTCCTGGGTTGAATTCAGACGCCTGGCGCCTGGGCCATGGACTCGAAACCCGCAATTTCGAGCGAGAAACCAGCCATGCTCGGCATCTTGATGGGACGCGACAACAATCGCATACGGCCAACGCCGAGATCTTTGAGAATCTGGGCGCCAATGCCGTAGGTTCTGAGGTCCATTTTGCCAGGACGCGGACGTGCCGCATCGTTGCGAGCAGGCGCTGAAAGCGTCGCGGCTTGTGCCAGCAGGGCTGTGGCGTCCTGCGCACAATTAAGCAGCACCGCAACACCACAACCCGACTCTGAAATCATCTGCAGGGCTCGCGGCAAAGGCCACGAGTGCAAGCCCCCTTCGGCCAACAGACAGTCAAGTACTGACAGCGGTTCGTGCACCCGAACCAGCGCGTCACGGCCTTCACCCGGCTGACCCTTGACCAGAGCCAAATGCGGCGAACCTGAAGGCTTGTCGCGATACGCAACCAGACGAAACTCGCCATAGGGGGTCTGAACGGGGCTCTCACTGACCCGTTCAATGAGGGTTTCGTGGGCGCTTCGATGACCAATCAGATCGGCAATGGTGCCGATCTTGAGACCATGCACACGCCCGAACTCAATCAGGTCAGGCAGGCGCGCCATGGTGCCATCGTCATTCATGATTTCGCAGATAACTGCAGCCGGCTCAAGCCCCGCCAGCGAGGCCAGGTCGCAACCCGCCTCGGTATGACCCGCGCGTACCAGCACTCCGCCGTTTTCAGCTCTAAGAGGGAAGATATGACCGGGCTGAACAAGATCAGCCGCCGTTGCGCCCTTGGCAATGGCCGCCTGCACTGTGCGCGCACGATCGGCGGCCGAGATGCCGGTGCTGACGCCCTCGGCAGCCTCAATCGAAACGGTAAATTTGGTGCCATGCCGAGTGCCGTTACGGCTGACCATCAGGGGCAAATCGAGCTGTCGACAGCGCTGCTCGGTAAGGGTGAGACAAATGAGCCCCCTGCCGAAGCGGGCCATGAAGTTGATGGCCTCGGGCGTGACGAACTCTGCCGCCAGAACGAGATCGCCCTCGTTTTCGCGGTCTTCCTCGTCGACGAGGATGACCATACGGCCGGCACGTATCTCAGCGATGATTTCGGGGGTGGTGGCAAGACTCATGGAACCGATTTTACGCTGCCCTCAGAGTCGGCCGGAAAAACGCGCCAGTACCCGCACATCATCGCCCAAGCGCTCAACGGATTCGAACCGCAGTTGCCGAGCCTCACTGAGCTGCGATGGCGCTGCCAGGTCGTAAACACCGATACCCTGGCCCAGCAGCTTGGGGGCCATGTAAATCAGCAGCTCATCGACACAGTCCTCACGCAATAGCGACCCGTTTAGCTTGAAGCCAGCTTCGACGTGCAGCTCGTTGACGCCCCGGGCGGCCAGCTCTCGCATAAGCACCGGCAGATCGACCTTACCCGCGGCATTCGGCATTAAAACGACCTCGGCTCCACGGTCACGCAGTTCACGCTCAGCCTGCGGATTTTCAATCGCGCCCACCACCAGCACCGAGCCGCCCTGCAGAATTCGGGCATGCGGATCTACCTCGAGTCGGGAGTCAACCAATACCTTAAGCGGCTGGCGCTCAACGGGGGCATGCCGCGCAGTCATCTGCGGGTTGTCGTCGCGAACAGTGCCGATGCCGGTCAGAATGGCGCAGCTTCGGGCCCGCCAGGCATGACCATCGGCACGCGCAGCCTCGCCCGTAATCCACTGACTGGTTCCATCGGATAAGGCCGTAAACCCATCGAGACTGGCCGCTGTTTTCATGCGTACCCAGGGAAGCCCTCGCGTCATGCGCGAGACGAACCCAATATTGAGCGCCCTGGCCTGAGCACCTAGCAGACCGCACCGCACATCAATGCCCGCTTCGCGCAGCTTGGCCAGTCCGGTTCCGTTGACACGGGGATTCGGATCTTCCATCGCCGCGATAACCCGCCCAACGCGCGCCCCAATAAGCGCATCGACGCAGGGCGGCGTGCGACCAAAGTGGTTGCAGGGTTCGAGCGTGATGTAGGCGGTAGCACCGCGCGCCCGACTACCGGCCTGCGCGAGGGCGATGGCCTCGGCGTGCGCCTCACCGGCACGGTGGTGCCAGCCCTCACCGACTTATTCGCCCTCACGGACGATGACACAACCCACGCGTGGATTGGGCGTCGTGGTGTTGAGCCCGTGCTCGGCAAGCGCCAACGCGCGGCTCATCCAATCATGATCTTGGGTGCTGAACATCCTGCAATTATCACCCGATGCGTGAAATGCCCCCTTTGCCAGGGCGCACTACAATCGAGAACACACCGAACAACAGTCGCCTGACAAAGAGACACGCCATGAGCACAAGCCCCAAGACCACCCCCGAAGCCGATGGCCTGATCGGAGGCCACATCCTGGCCGATTCCCTGGCCTGCCAGGGCGTGGACACGATCTTCGGCGTGCCCGGTGAGAGCTATCTTGCCGTCCTGGACGGCCTCTATCGCCACAGCGATCGGATGCGCTTCATCATTTGCCGTCAAGAGGGCGGGGCCGCCTTCATGACCGACGCCTACGCAAAACTCACGGGTAAACCCGGTGTATTAATGGTCACACGGGGTCCCGGTGCTACCAACGCATCCATTGGCGTGCATGCCGCGCATCAAGACTCGGTTCCGATGATTGTCTTCGTGGGCCAGGTCGGTACCGATTTCGCCGATCGGGAAGCCTTCCAGGAAATTGATTACCGCCGCATGTTCGGGCCTATGGCCAAGTGGGTTGCTCAGATTGACCGTGCTGAACGCATCCCCGAGTACGTCAGCCATGCGTTTCAGGTCG
>JBDLQY010000102.1:0-6218 GCA_039800325.1 Pseudomonadota bacterium
ACCTGGGAGGACAAGGTGCTGTTGTGCCGTCGCGCCATTGAGCCGCGCTATGGCTTCTGGACCTTGCCAGCAGGCTTCATGGAAAACGGCGAGACAACCGGCGAAGGCGCCGAGCGCGAAACTGCCGAAGAGGCGGGTGCACGCATCGAACTGGGCCCGCTTTACAGCGTGTTGGACGTACCACATGTTCATCAGGTACATCTGTTCTTCAGAGCACGGCTGCTTGACCCTCAATTTGAACCAGGCCCTGAAAGCCTCGAGGCCAAGCTGTTCTCTGAGGCCGATATTCCGTGGAGTTCAATCGCTTTTCGCACTGTCGAGCAGACTCTTCGCTGGTATTTCGAAGACTGCCGGCGCGGCCAGTTCGCACTACGCACAGGGGCGATCCGCTACCAGCCCCGCCCACAAGCCTGAGATGCCCGCTTGAGTCGCAGGCTGCCCTGGGTAGAACCGGGAGACCCGCTGCCGCCCGTAGACCAGGCGATGCGTGAGCCCAACGGGCTGCTGGCTGCCGGTAGAGACCTCAGCGCGGCGCGCCTGCTCGAAGCGTATCGCAACGGCATTTTTCCCTGGTACGTGCCAGGTCAGCCGATACTGTGGTGGTCGCCCGACCCTCGGATGGTGTTGTATCTCGACGATTTTCGAGCATCGGCATCGTTGTTGAAACTGGCGCGCAAAGTTGCCCGTGAGGGCCTTTGGGCAATCCGCTTCAATACGGCATTCGATGCAGTCATGCAGGCCTGCGCACAGCCACGTCCGGGCCAGGACGGGACCTGGATCAGCGCCGATATCCGCGCCGCGTACGGTGAGCTGCACATGATGGGACACGCTCACTGCGTGGAGGTCTGGCGTCCCGCAAGAGACGGTTCATCCGACGCTCTGATCGGTGGGCTATATGGTGTTTCTATGGGCCGAATGTTTTTTGGCGAGTCGATGTTCACACGAGAACGAGATGCCTCAAAACTCGCGCTATTAAGCCTTGTGAATCTGCTACGCCAGCTTGATTTTCGCGTGATAGACTGCCAGCAGAACACCCGCCATCTGGCCTCCCTCGGCGCTCGAGAAATCCCGCGTTCAAGTTTCGTAACGCAACTTTCAGAGCTCGCTCAGTTACCTGATCCAGACTGGTCGTCGGTGCGCATTGAGGTATCCGGCGCATGACCCTGCTCAAAGAACTGCCGTTTTCGGCGCTGCAGTTTTATGCAACAGCGCCCTATCCGTGCAGCTATCTGCCTGCTCGCCAGGCTCGCTCGCAGGTTGCCACGCCCAATCACCTGATCAACGCCGACGTCTACAGCGAACTGGTAAGGGCTGGGTTTCGCCGCAGCGGCATTTTCACGTATCGACCCTATTGTGACGGTTGCAGGGCCTGCATTCCGGTGCGTGTGCCCGTCGCCTCTTTCAAACCGTCGCGCATACAGCGACGGGTCTGGCGCCAGCACGCTGACTTAAGCACACTGGTTGCGCGCCTGGGCTTCTCGCCCGAGCACTATCAACTGTATCTGCGCTACCAGGCGAGCCGCCATGCTGGCGGAGGCATGGACCAGGATAGTCGTGATCAGTACGCACAGTTCCTGCTGCAAAGCAAAGTCAATACGCGCCTGGTCGAGTTCCGCGATGCACAGGGCGAGCTTCGTATGGTGTCCATCATCGATATCCTCAATGACGGTTTATCGTCGGTCTACACCTTCTTTGATCCGGACCAATCCCGCGCGAGCTACGGTACCTACAACATCCTCTGGCAGATCGAGCAGGCCCGGCAAATGAATCTCAGCTATCTGTACCTGGGCTACTGGATCGAGCAAAGCCGCAAAATGTCTTACAAGGCCAACTTCCGCCCCATTGAACGACTGGTTCAGGGCCGCTGGGAGCCCATGAGCGAAGCGGCTGACTGATCCCTGCCGGAGCACTCGCGCGTGTACGGTTTACTGCGTCCCTTTCTCTTCGCACTCGACCCCGAACGTGCGCATGACCTCACGCTTGCCACACTCGAGCGCGTAGCAGCCGCGCGTTTATCGTCACTGCTGGGCGCGCGACAGATCCAAGACCCCGTTGAAGTCATGGGGCTGCGCTTTGCGAACCGGGTTGGCCTGGCCGCCGGTCTCGACAAAAACGCAGCGCACCTGCGCGCGCTGGGTAGTCTGGGCTTCGGCTTTGTCGAAGTGGGCACGGTCACGCCGCGGGCGCAACCCGGCAACCCCAAGCCGCGACTTTTTCGCATCCCGCAGCGCCAGGCGCTGATCAATCGCTTCGGCTTCAACAACGAGGGCATAGAGCACTTCGTGGCCAACGTGCGCGCCGCCCGGTTTGACGGAGTACTCGGACTCAATATTGGCAAAAACGCCAGTACACCCATCGAGCAGGCGCTCGATGACTATGTGTTCTGCCTCGAGGCTGTGTATGCGCATGCCAGCTACGTCACGGTCAATATTTCTTCTCCAAACACACGCAACCTCAGACAGCTCCAGGGCAACGATGAGCTTGACGCTTTGCTGCTGGGGCTCAGCCAGGCACGCGCCCGCCTGGCCGATCGCCACGGACGCCAGGTACCTGTCGCACTCAAAATCGCACCAGATCTGGACGATACCCAGATCGATACCATCGCGCAGCGCCTGGTTCATCACGGCATTGACGCTGTCATCGCCACCAACACAACGCTCTCGCGTGAGGCAGTGAAAGGCCTCGAACACGCCGAAGAAACGGGCGGGCTCTCGGGCGCTCCCGTCTTCGAAGCCTCCAACCGGGTCATCCGCGCGCTCAGAGCGCGGCTGCCAGCCGGCTACCCCATCATAGGTGTGGGCGGCATTCTGAGCGCTAACGACGCCCTGGCCAAACTCGATGCGGGTGCCACGCTGGTGCAGCTGTACACCGGTCTCGTCTATCGCGGGCCAGCGCTCATCGCCGAATGCGCGCAGGCGCTGGCGGATGTCGCGCGCAGGCAGAACACAGACAAACACGCCCAATGAGCGCAGAACGCGATGGCCGTCTGCCGGCCTCAAGCCTGAATACCCGCTGAGCACACCGTGGCGGCTATCGTTCTGGCGACCATCAACGCCCGGTATTCTCATGCCGCACTGGGGTTGCGCTATTTAAAGGCCAATCTCGCAGAACTAGCCGCTGAGACCGTCATCACTGAATTTACACTCGAAACCCGTATCGAGGTGATGGCCGAGCGCATCCTGGCGCATGAACCCACTGTGCTGGGGCTGGGCATTTACATCTGGAATGTCGACATCAGCACGCGTCTGGTCGCCATGCTGCGCACGCTCGCACCGCAGCTGCTCATCGTACTGGGCGGCCCTGAGGTCAGCCATGAGGCACAGAGCCAGCGTATTTGTGCCATGGCACACCACGTCATCAGTGGCAGTGCTGAGACCGAGTTCACGCAGCTCTGTCGACAACTGCTGAAATATCGCAAGGGTGAGGGACACCGCCCACTCAATAAGTTTGTGGTCGGTGGCGCCGCCGGGCCCCGCGATCTGCAACTGCCCTACGAGCTATACACGGACGAGGATATCGCACACCGAAACCTGTACGTGGAGGCTTCACGCGGTTGCCCATTCACCTGCGAGTTCTGCCTATCGGCCCTTGACAAAACCGCTGTCGCCTTTGATCTAGACGCCTTTCTGGTCGAGCTTGATCGACTGTGGCAGCGGGGTGCACGTCGCTTCAAATTTGTCGATCGAACCTTTAATCTGCGCATCGACAACAGCCGAGCCATTCTGCAGTTCTTCCTTGATCGGCTTACCCTCGATCCAGACCGCCCCACGTTTGCGCACTTTGAGCTGGTGCCCGACCACCTGCCCGAACGACTGCGAGAGCTGATCCAGCGCTTTCCACCCGATACGCTGCAATTCGAAATCGGTATTCAGACCTTCAACCCCGCGGTACAAACACTCATCAGCCGGCGGCAGAATAATGAGAAGGCCGCTGACAACATCGCCTGGCTGGCCCAAGAGACGCATGCCCATCTTCATATTGACCTGATCGCTGGCCTGCCCGGTGAAGATATCGCCAGCTTCGCCGAAGGATTCAACAAACTGGTGGCGCTAGGCCCTCAGGACATCCAGGTGGGCATTCTCAAGCGCCTGCGCGGCGCGCCCATCGCCCGGCACACCGAGGCCTTTCAGATGCTTTACAACCCCGAGCCGCCTTACAACGTGCTCGCCACCGATCGCATCCCGTTTAAGGACATGCAGGCGCTGGCCCGATTCGCCCGCTACTGGGACCTGGTCGGCAATGCCGACCGGTTTCGCAGCCGCCGCGCCGAACTTCTGGCACATGATCCGTTCGCTCGCTTCATGGCCTTCTCCGAGTGGCTGTACGCGAACACCGACAGTACCTGGCGAATCGCCGCAGATCGGCTCGCCGGGCTACTCGACCGCTGGCTGCTTGAGAACACGCCGGAAATTTCACCAAGTGGTCTATCATTTCACAATGCCCCGCCCCCGACAGACTCCCGCCGAAGATGGCAAAAGCGCCATCCAAGTGATCGATCGCCTGGTCGCCCTGCTTGACGCGCTGGCTGCACGCAGCGAACCCACCAGCCTTAAAGATTTGTCCAGCTCGACTGGCCTGCATCCCTCGACCGCGCACCGTATCCTCAACGACCTGGTCGGCGCGCGCCTGGTTGATCGGATCGAACCCGGCACCTATCAGCTGGGCATTCGCCTTCTCGAGCTGGGTAATCTGGTCAAAGCCCGGCTCAATGTGCGCGACGCGGCTTTGGGACCTATGCGTGAGCTGCATAAAGCCATCGGCCAGCCAGTCAACCTGTCCATTCGACAGGGCGATGAGATCGTATATATCGAGCGCGCAGTCTCTGAGCGCTCAGGCATGCAGGTGGTGCGTGCAGTAGGCGGACGCGCGCCCCTGCACCTTACCTCGGTGGGCAAACTTTTCCTAAGCGTGGATGACCCGCGCAGTCTGCGCGGCTACGCTAGCCGCACAGAACTTGTCGGTCACACCCGCAACAGCATCACCGAACTGTCTAGTCTAGAGCGTGAATTGGCCCTGGTGCGAGCCCGCGGCTACGCCCGCGATAACGAAGAGCTCGAGCTTGGTGTCCGCTGCATTGCAGCAGGTATCCATGACGACAGCGGTCGATTGGTCGCCGGGCTGTCGGTATCGGCGCCGGCCGATTTCGTTCAGGATGAGTGGATCGATCGCGTATGCCGCACCGCCGCGGCGATCTCGGCTTCGCTGGGTTACGAAGACGCACCTGCCAGTGGCTAACTCACTCGCGAGCTCAGGAAGATGCAGGTGCCAGCGGGTAGCTCACGCGTAGAGGGCGAACCGGCTCGGACTGCCGGGTTAGCCGCTGCGTCGGCGGATCAGTTTTACGAATCCAGTCACGGATGCGCTGTGCATCGCCAAAGCGCGACAACTTGCCTGCCGCATCAAGCAGCACCACGATCATGGGCCGACCGTCGATCAGCGTCTGCATGACCAGACAGTTACCCGCCTCCGAGATGTAGCCGGTCTTCTGCAGACCAATCGACCACTGATTGCTGCTAACGAGGCGGTTGGTGTTGAAGAAGCTCATCTGCTGCCGCCCCGCCAACACGGTTAGAGAGCTGGCCGTGGACATCTCGCGAATCAGAGGGTAGTTGCCCGCATAACGGACCATCACTGACAGGTCGCGCGCCGTCGATACGTTGCCGCTGGATAGGCCTGTCGGCTCGACAAAGCGCGTATCGCCCATGCCAAGCTCTTTAGCCTTCATATTCATGGTATTCACAAATCCAGGCAGACCGCCCGGATAATGACGTCCCAGCGCGTTTGCAGCGCGATTCTCAGAGGACATCAGGGCCAGCTGCAGCAGCTCGCGCCGTTTTAGATGAACGCCCGGACTCAGGCGCGAGCTCGTGCCCTTGGCTCGGTCAATATCGGCCTTCGAGATGGAGAGCACCTCGTCAAGCGATTGCTGGGCATCGAGCACCACCATGGCGGTCATTACCTTGGTGATGGACGCAATCGGCAATACCGCACCGGTGTTCTTGCGCAGCAACACATCGCCGCTACGCGCATCGGTCACCATCGCCACCGACGAATGCAAAGATAGCGGATCGGGCGTGCGATTAAGGCCAATCGTCTGCCCGACGGAAGGACGCTCGGGCGGCTGGCTGGCCGCAGCCGTCGACGCGGCAACGGCACCCGTGGCGGCAGCGGCAGCGGCACGACCCGCGGCTGAAGAGCCCTCGGGGGCCTTGGCTTTA
>JBDLQY010000103.1:0-5940 GCA_039800325.1 Pseudomonadota bacterium
CCTCGAACCACATAGGCAAGCCGGTACTTGAACCGATGCAGCGAGCCATCCATCGGCTGTGAAAGGCCCCAGACCACTACCTCGATGAAGCCGATCTCCAGAACGCGGCGCTCACGAAGGAACAATTTGGCTTTCATGTTGCTGAGATTAACAACACCCGCCAACCGACACAGGACCCGAGTATCCAGCAACACCATGTACCGGGCGTGACCAGCCATCAGTACTCCAGGCCCAACTCTCGCGCGTTATACGACATGCGCTCAATCGCACCGGCCTGCTGTTCACGCATTCTCCGCGCGTAGGCAATCAGATCGTCACAAGCGATGTGGCGGTGCGATCCGACCTTGCGGTGCGGCAGCCGACCCGACTCAATCTCGTTAATCACGAATGGACGCGACACGTTAAAAAAGTTTGCTGCTTCTACCGTGGTCAACTCCTGCTCCGCAGGCACCAACATGACGGGGCACCCCTCGCTCATCACGCCAAGCAGCTGACCGATCAACTGCAGCGCAGCGGGCAGAACCTCTACCGTTGGTCTCTCGCCGGTGCCCGTAGTGACATTGATCGAGGCAGCCCGCGAGTGGTCGAGCGAGGCCATGATGCAGCGCTGGGCCGCCCCCCCTACCCGGCATCGGCGTCCCGCTCCGAATTACGGTCACCCACGGCACGCCTCCATCACCTCTTGGAAACAGGCTTCGCGTAGTAGTGACGCCCGCTGTACCGCTTGGACTTGCCACCGCACACCATCCGTATAAATTTTCCAGCGAATACGCTCAGCGCGCCACGCTGTTTGAGAGGAACCTGATACAGGCAATTATTGCCTCTACCGGACAGCAGGTAGTCGCGCACGTCCGCCGTAAAGTGTAGATAGCCCTTCTGTCTTGCACGGGCCCGCGTGGAGGCGGTCACCCTGGCCTCTTTCATTGCGGAAGCGGGCTTCAACGCGATCAGGCGACGATACGGAACTCAGTGCTCTTGACGATCGGACGGATGTGTCTGTTCTCTCGCTTCATCTCAACCAACCCGTAGTTGGACATCGTTTTCAATGTCCGAGACAGGTTGCCTGGCTTGCGCCCAGTGAGGTCAGCGAGCGATGCGATGGACTGGGGCTTGTATTCACCCCGAGCAATAGACAGCATCCGCTCCCGAACTTTCTATTGCGGCAGGATTCCAATAACGATCGCTTTCATACTTTCCTTGCCTCCATCAGCACGCGGTCGACTTCCAAAAAAAGTCAGACAGCAGTTGGTGTGCGTCCTTGAACTCATAAGGCACGCCCTTATCGCCGACATGTCGATGCTTATGGTCATAAGGCAACGGGGTACCGGCGTACTTGAATTTCTTGGGTGGCTTCACGGCATGGGCATTGTCGTAGCCAAGAATTCGCTTTTCATAAGGCTCATGCAGCGTCAGCGCATAGCGAATTCCATGCGGAATATCTTTTGAGACCGGGACGAGCCATGCCTCGATCTTGACCCAGGCCGCTGGCCGTGCCGCGCAGGCGGGTTTCAAGACGCTGGAAATCCACGGTGTGCACGGCTACACCTCGGCGCCGCCCTCCCGGTCAGCAGCCAGCATGTAGAGGGCCACGGCCGACGACAGGGTCGACTTGGCGTTACCCCGGAGCACCTCGATGTACGAGCGCCTAAAGCGGCGCGTGCCATTGCCTGCGAACTTGGCGAGGTCATCCAGTTGTCGCTGGCAGGCCCGCTGGACCCAGCGACAAGCCAGGATTTCCCCGGCCACCACCTGCTCGGCGTACCGTTTGGCAGTTGCCGAATATGAAGATGACCGTACATCCATGTGTGTACAAATCCGGAGGTACCCGCTAAGATGTACGTGTACATCCATTCGCCACTTTGAAAGGGCACTCATGGCCAACACCAAACTCTTCAAGAACGGCAATTCACAGGCCGTGCGTATTCCGTCAGAGCTGGCCTACAGCAGCTGGGACATCGAACTGGTCATCGAGCGCCAGGGCGATGAATTGCGCATCCGTCCTGTCCGTCGGCGCATGGGCGACGTGCTGGGCAAGTTGGCGCGGTTTTCCCCCGACTTCATGAGTGAGGGCCGAGGCCTCAACGTCGAGGGCGAACGCGAGGCTCTATGAAACCCAAGTATATGTTGGACACCAACATCTGCATCTACCTGATGAAGCACCAACCGCCGCAGGTTCGGGCGCGTTTTGCTGACTGTTTCGTGGGCGACGTGGTGATTTCGGCCATCACCCTGGCTGAACTGGAGTACGGGGTGGCCTGTTCAGGTGCAACCCAGGCGCACAACCAAGTGCAGCTCGATAGCCTGCTCGAAGACATCCTGGTTGCACCCTTTGAGGCTCGCGCAGCGCGTGCCTACGGGCCACTGGGAGCGGCCAACCGCGAACGCAATAAAGATGCGCTGGACAGGCTGATTGCCTCTCATGCGCTCTCATTGGAGGTCACGCTGGTTACCAATAACGAGGCAGACTTCCGGGGCTTTCCGGGTTTACTCGTCGAGAACTGGGTCAATAACCACTGATCGCGCGATGAACACCACACCCCCCAAAGCCCCCCATGCAGGCTGTGACGATGACCGGTTGGATCAAACGACGTTCTATCTCGATGCCTACATCCGCTGGCATAACGAAGCACGGATCAAAATCTCTCTGCGATCAATGAGTCCCTTGGAGCACCGCACGTCTCTTGAAAATGTTTCTGAAGTTCGGGGGCGAGCGATCCACGCGATGAGCCGACAGCCGCTACATTGCGTTTGGAGCGGGCAACGGCTCACCGAGCCGCAATGAGATATCGACCACTGCCTTCCGTGGAGCGTGTGGCCGTGTGAGCACTTGTGGAACCGGCTCCCGGCGAACCGCCGCGTCAATCAGCAGGAGAAGAGAGATCGTCTACCCGGCGAGGCCATGCTGCAACAGGCCCGAGAAAGGACTCTCGATTGGTGGCAACTCGGATACGAGCAGTCGGATGCCTTGACTCGCGAGCGGTTTAGGGCGGAGGTGGCCGCAGGACTACCGGCTATCACGACCGGTAACTTCCAACTTGAAGAAGCGTTTGACGCGCTCGTTGTGCAGCGGATGCGGCTACGAGTCGAGCAAGGGGTTCCGGAGTGGCACCGGCGTATGCCCTGAACAACTATGACTGATGCTCGTGTTGAACCGCAAACATCCCAATTGAATTTCTAAACGGCAGCATAACGACGCCACCGCCAAGGGGCTAGCGCTGAACAGCGCGACGTACCGCATCCCAGGATGTGCGCCCGAAATCCTCCAAGCCTTTGCGATCACTCATAGTTGAGGTTCTTCTTCGCTCAGCCACGTCGGAATATCCCGTTGGCTATTGAGTACCCGCCAGACGTCGATGTGGCTGTCCAATTCGACGTAAAAAACCCAATAGGGGTAGCGCTTCAGCGGCCACATGCGCAATCCCGGCAAATTCAGCTCAAGTGCGAGGCGTGGTGACCCTGTCCGGGGGTGACGACCAATGTGGTCGAAGACCTTTTGTAGCGACTCGATGAAACCCAAGGCCACTTGATCACCCGCCTCCTCGCGGTAGTAATGAACCGCCCCCTCAACATCCTTACCCGCAAGTTCTCGGGGGATGATCCGCTTGGGCTTCAAACCGAACCGCTTTTCTTCACTCGCTTGCGTAGCGCGTTGAAGTAGTCGCCATCCGCCGCTTTCCCAGGTCGGGACGAGGCGCCGGCGAGCAGCAGGCCGCGCAAGTTCTGTCGGTCCTGATCCTTGCGAATCAACTCGCGCACATACTCACTGCTCGTGCCATAACCACGTTCAGCGACTTGTTCGTCAACAAAAGACTTCAAAGTCTCTGGTAGGGAAATGTTCATGGTTGTCATGGAGCCAGTGTATTCAGCTTGGCAAATTTTGGCAATAACCGTCTTTCGATCACCGACTGCGCACCTTCGAAGGCCACAGAGCGGAGCCGTAACACACGCAGAATTGCGGAGAGCCCCGCCTGGTGCGGGTTTCGCGAAAATGAGAACGCCCAACCGAGGAGGGTTGGGCGCTGAATAGTGGTGGTAAAGTTTGGGGCCAGGACTAACGTCGCTCTCAGAGTTTTGCGGCACACGGAGGCGCTGTTGCGATCTAGTGGGCAGTGCGAGGCAACAAAACATTCTCCTCGCGTTTCCGCTGATTGCTATCCCTGCCGGAACGCCCGGGTCGTAGCCCTGAGCAGGCCCCACTAGACCGGTACGTTCCTGTGTAAGTTACTCAAGAACCGACTCATCGAACCCCTAGTCAGGCCGCAGCCCTTAAACGGCCAAAAGAGAACATCGCTTAATGTTGACCAACTCTTTGCGGAGTGCCTCTTTGGCAATGGCCGTGTCATACGCAGCCTGCCCTCGCAACCACCAGCCGTCGCTCAGACCAAAGTACCGGCAAAGCCGAAGGTCTGTATCGGCTGTGACAGCACGCTTACCCGAAACGATCTCGCTAATCCGCTGTGCTGGCACGCCGATATCTTTTGCGAGGCGGTACTTCGTGAGGCCTAAAGGCTTGAGAAACTCTTCTTCAAGCATCTCGCCGGGCGATACCGGTGGAACTGTACGCATGGCATTTTCCATCAGTGATAGTCGACGATCTCAACATTCTCAGCCCCTTCTGATGTCCAGACGAAGCAGACACGCCATTGTTGGTTGATACGAATACTGTGCTGCCCCTTCCGATCGTCTCTCAGCGCTTCGAGTCCGTTACCGGGTGGCACCTTCAGATCGTCAAGAACAGCAGACCAATCCAGTTGCGCAAGCTTGCGCAGGGCTGGCCGTTCGATGTTCACCCAACGCCTCACGCGCTTACCCTCGAAGAGGGCCTGGGTGTCTTTGCACTTGAAGTTTTTGATAGACACGCGCCGCGATAATAACGGCTCGCGTGTATAGCGTCAAGACTGCGCCAGTTGTTGATTTCAGCGGCTGCGCAGTAAGTGTTGCTACGCGTTTAAACTTGCCACCCTACGCGCTGACATGTCGGCGCGCAGCGCGGCAAGGGCCACCTGTGAGGTGTCCGGCACCTGCCTGACGCCGAGATCATGCTGCTGGGCATAAGCGGACTGGCGCTCGAAGTGGTCATCGTCAACGCCGATAACGTGGCCAAGCTGGGCATGAACACCGGCAACAGCTCGGAGGCGATTGCCCGCATTGATAGCGGCGCAGGCATCGACACCTTTAAGTTGGCCGGTGCCAGCATCTTGCTCGACCTGAGCTTGCTGAGTGGGCCAGCCCTTCAGAACGTTGAGAAGATTGATCTGACCGGCAGCGGCAACAACAGCTTGAAGCTGAACCTGACCGACATGTTGCAGAGTTTTGACGACTCCAACGTGTTCAACTGGGCGGCTGCGGGCACCAACGTGGTGGCCATCTCTGGCGGTACTTCGCAAACGTATGTGGCCTACAACCACAACACGAGTGCGCAGCAGTTGCTGATCGACCAGGCGATCTTGGTGTTGGCCGTTCTGTGATCGTATATCACCCGATCGTTGTCGTGGGGTGTCAGTTCGCGCGTACCAGGGATCTGACCGGATCGCCCCAGCAGGGGATGATTGGCTAACCGTTCAACGGCGGCCGCGAACAGCTCGTCCATACGAACAGCGGCGAGCGGATTGTCTTTGGCGATAAAGTCGATAATGTCGACGCGGTCTTGCTCGGCCGACAAGGTCCACAGGACCCTCATGCATCAGTGCCACGCGCTTTGCCGCGCAGTCTGGTCCGTCGGGCAGCAAAACGCGCCTCGACTTCAGTATTGCTGGCGTGCTGACCGGCCGCGATCTGTGCGTATTGCGCTGTAGCGCGCTGTAACGCGCAGAAGTAAAGTGGTGGTGAAGTTTGGGGATAAAGCTAACGCGGCTCTCGGAGTATTGAGGCACACGGAGGCGCTATTGCGATCTGGCAGGGAATGCGAGGCAACAAAAATCTCACTTCGCATTTCCGCTC
>JBDLQY010000104.1:0-12926 GCA_039800325.1 Pseudomonadota bacterium
AAAGAAACGACGTTAGAGTTCACTCTGAATGAGTTAAGAAAGAGCTTTAGCGGGGTCACAGCGTCTTTTCCAGGTGTGTTGTTCAGCGCGAGTCTGAGCGGTGAAGGCAAGGGAGTCTTCACGTATTTGTCCCCGTCTGCCGGCTTGTATCTGGGCATTCCGAGCACCGGGATACCGATTGACACAGCGAGCCTCAACGCAAATATTGCGCAACAGACCCTACCGAAGCTTATTGGGGAGATCAAGGCGCAGACGCGAGGCGGAGATAGTCTCGATGTCATGCTTTTAATCACAGGGGGTGACGGTCGCGTACGTGATCTGCGCGCAAGGGCCAAAAAGCGCAAGATCAGCGAATCAGAATGGATCTGGGACGGCATGATGGTCGATGTATCCGACCTTATTGAGGCCCAAAAACAGGCTGCATCTGCCGATACGGCCAAGTCTAATTTTCTTGCGTCCATGAGTCATGAAATCAGAACGCCGCTCAACGGCATTCTTGGTTTCGCGCAGCTTTTACTGCATAAGACTCAGGACGCCAGTCATCAGGCTGATCTGCAGCGCATTATCGAAACCGCCAACATGCTCACAGCCATCCTCAATGATGTTCTGGACTACTCCAAGATCGAAGCCGGAGAGCTCACCCTTGAAACCCATCCATTTAAGCTCTCAGAGCTTACGGATTCATGCGTCGCCCTGTTCGAGGCTGATACCGAGCGACGCGGGCTCGACTTCCGTGTCCGCACTGAGTTCGACGGCGATCTGCGACTGGTGGGCGATCCGACACGCCTGCGCCAGATCATCATCAACCTGCTATCGAATGCGGTGAAATTTACCCGCGAAGGCTGGGTTGAACTCCATGTGGTCACCGAGGGCATATCCATCGAAAGCGTCAGGCTCTTGGTCTCGGTTACCGACACCGGACCCGGCATGAACGACGAACAGCAATCCCGTCTGTTTCATCGCTTCGAACAGGTGGATCGGTCGATCTATCGACAATACGGCGGCAGCGGCTTAGGCCTGGCCATTGTCAAGCGTCTGCTCGACGCTATGAAAGGAACCATTACCGTGCAGTCCGCAACAGGGCGCGGCTCCAATTTTCGGGTGGTGCTGACGCTTCCGGTTGCGCCTGAGCCCACCGATGAATCGCCAAAGCACGATCAGCCAATGTCCGAGATTTTCGACATTCTGGTGGTCGATGATGTAGCCATCAACCGAGCGATTCTGCGTCGCATGCTAGCCAAGGACGGTCACCGCGTCACTGAAGCCGCGAACGGTTACGATGCGCTTCAAGCGTCCCATCAGAATCGCTTCGATCTGATATTTCTGGATATTGAAATGCCAGGTATGAATGGCCTCGAGGTATGCCAGCAGCTTCGTTCAGCAGCGGGGCCGAATCAAAGCGCTTATATTGTTGCGCTCACAGGCTATGCCTTTCAGACCGATATCGATCGGGCTTTAAGCGCAGGCATGAGCGCGCATATGGCTAAACCGATTCTCGTACAGTCCTTGAAGCGCATGATCGAACAGTATCGAGCGCGAACCTAGGCAAGCCGTTCAACCGCGCCGCAAAGCATATAGCCGGCTCCTCGAATGGCCTGAATATTGAAACTGTTAGCAGGCACCTTGCGGCGCAGTCGCGCAACGAGCATATCAACCGAGCGATCGCTGGCTAAGTGGCGGGGTCGCTGCTGGACAACGTCCATGATTCGATCCCGCGACAGGATCTGGTTGGAATGTCGTACCAATAAATCAATCAGCCGATATTCTGCAGAGGTCAACGCGATCTCACGACTACCGGCCCGAATCGCGCGGCGAGTCGCATCAAAAGTACAGTTGCCAATCATCCAACTGCGTGGTGCTGCCTGCCCAGACAGTGTGCGATGTTGGCGCTCAAGCGCGATTTTCAGGCGTAGCTGCAATTCGCGCGGTTCGAACGGTTTGACCACATAGTCGTCAGCGCCCATTTCCAGACCGACAACGCGGTCCATCGCCTCGGAGCGACCACTGACAATCAGCACAGCAAATCGGCGTTCAACCCGCCACATCCGAACCAGATCTAGGCCGCTATCGCTACCCAGGTTAAGGTCGACCAGCGCAACGTCGGGCGGACGCCGCTCGGCCAGTCGCCTGGCCTCATCGGAAGAGCGGGCGGTCATACAGAAATGACCTGCCGCCTCGACCAGGTGCCGTATCAGGTTCAGGACAACCAGATCATCATCAACAACCAGGACCGAATACTTTATGGGCATGGCGTACGTGGTTGTTACATTTAGATAAAACAGTTAAATTATAACGTACTAACCGAACACCAAGCCGTATTTTCTTGTTTCCAAAAAAGAAACTGTTGGTTTCTCTGACCGGAAAAGCGAACCCCCTGCCGTTGTGGCCACGGATAGGGCCGCCAGCTGCGCCTCAGTCATATCGAGCCCACGTCCGATGGCAAGAATCTGCTGTTCGCCTCCGGAAAGCGACCCGGCAAGCTGCGCTCTTCGCTCGGCAAGGCGCGGAAATAGCGGAAAACCACGTTCGACCGACAGATCGACCACAGAGGGCGAATTAGCAAACACAAGCGCACCGAGTCTGAGGTTACCTTCAACCGTGAGACCATCGTGCGCGCCCGTGACACCGGTCAGGTCTGGTTTACAACGCCCGGAAAAATCTGTGAGCACGTGGCTACGCTACAGTCGTAGCGCGAACACATGATCGACGCACGGGGAGACGCAATGCAGAAGTTCTTGGTGTACCAATCGCTGTGGGCGATGGAGCGGCGCCGGCCTGACGGACTCGAGTGGTCACTGGACGAGAAGCTCGAGATGATCCGGGCGGCCGGCTTTGACGGCTGCGGGGTGCGGTTTGCCGACCGCGACTATGCCCGAACGGTGACGGGCTTCCTGCGCGAGCATGGCATGAGCTGGCAGGCGCAGTGCTATCCGCGCACCGTCGATGAACTCAAGCCCATCATCGAGCATGTGCAGGAACTGGGCGCCGACCACATCAACCTGCAGGCCGACGTACGACCCTACCGCCTCGAGGACTGCGTTCCCTACATCGAGGGCTGGCATCGCCTTGCGTCAGACGCCGGCATCGTGTTGCACATTGAGACCCACCGTGACCGGATGACCACAGACCTGTTTTTCACGCTACACCTGCTGGATCGTTTCCCAGGCCTGCGCTTTACCGCTGATCTTTCGCACTACCTGGTGGGACGCGAGTTCGCCTGGCCAGTCGACGCAGAAAACCACGCGCTGATGCACCGGATCCTCGATAGCAGCTGGGCCTTCCATGGCCGGGTTGCCAGCCGCGAGCAGGTGCAGATTCAAACCAGCTTCGCGCACCACCGTCAATGGGTTGACCTGTTCATGGGTTGGTGGGAATACGGCTTTCGAAGCTGGCAACGCCGTGCTGGCCCAGATGCAACGCTGACATTCCTGTGCGAGCTCGGCCCCACACCCTACGCCATCACCGGTGCCGATGGCTACGAGCTGTCCGATCGCTGGCAGGAGTCGATCGCCATGAAGGACGAAGTGCGTTCACTCTGGGCGCGTGTTGCGAGTGAGTAGACCTTTGCCAGGACCGTCATCGAATCAGTCGCGCATGCGTTCTCCGACAAAGGCCCGGAAGGTCTGCATCACCGGTGCCTGTGTGCGACCGGCCAGCGTGACATAGGCGAAGGCCGCTGAGGCGCGGATTCGTGGGCTGAGCTTCAGTTCAACGAGTTTGCGTTTGCGGATGCCCTCGCGGGCGGCTGCCACAATGCCCAGAAATACTGCATGCGTCTGGCTGACCGCATCGATCAAGCTGCCGACATCTTCGCACTGCAGCGTCGTCATCTGCGTCGGGTCGGCGGCTGAACCATACTGCTCGACCAGCAGTCGAGAGACCTCGTTAGAAAGTGGTGTCGATGCGATAGGCCAGCTGAGCAGATCTTTGAATACAAGTTTTTTTCGGCCCGCTAGGGGGTGATCGGCACGGACGATAAAGCCGGTACGTAACTCGCCTAGTGGTTCGATTAGAAGATCGGGCGCAGGATTGATACGGCGTGCATCGACCACCAGAGCCTCGAGTGACCTCGCTCGCAGCTGCAGAACCTGAAGTTCGGCCGGGCCGCGGCTAATGCTGACACGCACGCCGGCGTACCGATTGGCGACTTCGCACAGCAGAGGGGTCATCAGTAGCGCCCCCGGTCCTGAGCCCAGTCCTACTCTGATGGCGCCGCCGCTACCTTGCTTGAAGAGCTCTGCGCTGCGCCGTAGTTCATCGGTGTCGCGCACGATTTGTCGGGCACGAGCCATCACCGCATCACCGAGTGGCGTAAGCGCGTTGCGCTTGCCGATTCGATCCACCAGGCGTCCGCCCAACTCCTCCTCGAGCGACTGGATGCTGCGGCTAAAGGCCGACTGCGTCATGAACGAGCGCTCAGCGGCACGACTGAATGATCCGGTCTCTGCGATCGCAAGCAGGTGTTCCAGCTGTCGCACATTCATGGGCTCACTCCGGGGCGGTGGAAAGTGGTTTTAGCGGGATGATCTCGCGATATAACGTATTTGCAAAACGCATGTAAACCACAAAAATAATGCATTAGCCACATGTTTTGTCGATTTTTATCATCCGATCGATAGCCTGAGCGCTTCCCACCTTTGTCGGCTCAGGCAAAACCCCCGAGAGGAGACGACCATGGACCTTCAGAAGCGAACCCTGCTGCGCGTGTTGTCCACAGTGGCGGCGAGCGTTGCATTTCCCACCGTGTCCCGTGCTGACGCGTTCCCCGGCCGCCCGGTCTCTCTGGTGGTGCCTTACCCGGCGTGCGGGCTGTCCGACATCATTGCGCGTAACGTCAACGCGGCGCTGGGTAAGCAGCTGGGCCAATCGGTGATCGTTGAGAACGTCGGCGGCGGCAGCGGCTCAATCGCCGCGACCAAGGTGCTGACAGCGGCAGCCGACGGCTACCAGGTATTCCAGGGATCGCCTAATGAGCTGATCCTGGCCCCGCTCGCGATCGCCTCGATCAAATTTCGTAGCGAGGACTTTCGGCTGGTCCAGATGATCGCCACGGCACAGATCGCCTTCCTGACGCGCAAGGATCTGCCAGTCGCGACGGCCGACCAATTCCTCGCACATGCGAGCAAGGCTGCGGCAGCTGGCAAGCCTTTGACGTATGCCAGCGTAGGTGTAGGTTCGTTTTATCACCTCCTCGGCGAGCACCTCTCGAAGCAGACCGGCATCCCTCTGATACACGTGCCGAACAAGGGCGCCCAGCCTGCCGAACAGGATCTGCTTGCAAGCCAGGTCGACTTCTTTCTTGCGCCCTACGCAAGGCGCTATGACGACCTCGCCAAGCAGGGCAAGCTCAAGGTCCTGGCCATGCTTAATGCCGAGCGGCTCGAAGGCCTCAAGGCGATTCCAGCCATTAGCGAGAGCCAAGGTCTGAAGGACTTCATCTTCAACATCTGGACCGGCTACTTCGTCAAGAAGGACACACCCGAGCCCGTTGTGCAGCGGCTGCACAAGGCCATCTCGGGCACGCTGGCCGACCCTGCTGTGCGCGGTGCGCTCGAAGCCCATAGCCTGCTCACCGCAGAGCCCCTGCCGCTCGTTGCGGTTGGCCAGGCTTACTCGGATGGCACGGCGCAGTTTCGTCAGATTGCCAAGGCCATCAACCTGCAGGCGCAGTAAGCCCATTCCCCTTAGTCCCCAGGGAGCCCATCATGAAAGTCATCGTCCTGGGCGCCGGTCTGCTCGGCGTCACTTCCGCCTACTTCCTTCGCCAGCAAGGCCACGAGGTCGTAGTGATAGACCGCCAGGCGTCGGCGGCAGCCGAGACCAGCTTTGCCAATGGCGGACAGATCTCGGTCAGCCATGCCGAGCCCTGGGCTAATCCTAGCGCGCCACTGAAGGTGCTGCGCTGGCTGGGCACCTACAGCCGCGACACCTTGCAGCAGCTGCGACGGGATATCGGCATTCAGTACGATCAGCGCACTCAAGGTATCCTGCACTTTTATACCGACGCCAAAGAGTTCGAAGCGGCCGAGGCCCCGGCCGCTCAGATGCGCGAGCTCGGATGCGATCGGCGCGTCATCTCAGCAGACGAGGCCGTTCGAATCGAGCCTGCTCTGTCTCATGTTCGTAATCGGCTGGCCGGTGCCACCTACACAGCCGAGGACGAATCCGGTGACGCCAACCGCTTTGCCCACGAACTGGTGCGCCAGTGCGAGAAAGACGGTGTGCAATTCCTGATGAGTCACACCATCACCGCGCTGCGCGAAGCGGGCGGGGAGATCGACCATGTCGAGGCGACCGATGCTGAAGGTCGGTTTCGCACCATCCGCGGCGACGCCTACGTGGTGGCCATGGGTTCGCTCAGCCCGCTGCTGGTCAAGCCGCTGGGTATCGACTTGCCCATCTATCCCGCCAAGGGATACTCGGTCACCATGCCGGTCGCCGACGCGTCCATGGCGCACCAGGTATCGCTCACCGATGACGAGTACAAGCTGGTGTTCTCCCGACTGGGTGATCGACTGCGCATCGCTGGCACCGCTGAGCTCAATGGCTACGATCGGGACCTGAACCGTGTGCGCTGCGAAGCCATCGTCCGCCGTGTCGAGGAGCTTTTCCCCGGCGCGGGCGATAGCAGCCAGGCGCAGTTCTGGACGGGCCTGAGACCCGCTACGCCCAGCAATGTCCCTATCATCGGCCGTTCCAAGCTGCCCAATCTTTTTCTGAATACCGGCCACGGCACACTGGGCTGGACACATTCATGCGGCTCGGGAAAAAGCATCGCACGTATCGTCTCAGGCCTTGCCCCCGAGGTAGATTTCGCCTTTACCGGAGTGGCGCCCAGCCCTCGGTCGGGCGTGGCGCTTCAGCCCGCAGCGCAGACACGCTAAGCCTCACCTGCTTAAGCACCATCAGCGGGGTCAGCCTTTTCGGAGGTATGGCCCCCGCTGAGCAGCCAGCCGCCGTTTCACACATGGACAAAGCGGCTGTCCGCTCCCGAATATTTCAGACGGACGTTTGGTGACGATCGCCATCTGACAGCGATCTGATCACCCATCTCCATGCACTGACCTGGCGTGTCTGCCGCGATGAAGACTCGCGCAACAGCGTACGACCAAATAGACGTCCGTCTTTGCCCCATCGATTGACCTCCGTCACGATGATGCGCGGCCGAATCAGACACACTCCTAGGGTTTGCAAGTAAAGACGTGATCCTCGCCGGTATCGACCGGGCCTTGCGCCACCTTCAGCGAAAAGGTCCTCTACGCCTTGCAGTCGGTAACCAGTCAGTGATCAAACAGGAGCAGAGGATGAACCGCCTGAAGAACAAGATCGCCATTGTGACAGGCGGCGCCACCGGCATCGGTCGAGCCTGCGTGCAGCGCATGGCCCAGGAAGGCGCAACGGTCGCGATCTTCGATCTGCTTGAGACCGAGGGGAAGGCGCTGGTCAGCGAGTTAGCCGCCAAGGGTTATAACGCGGCCTTTTGGCCTGTGAATGTGGCTGACGAGAGCGTAGTCAGATCTTCGATTGATGCGGTCGTAGGCAGGTTCGGTGCGCTGCATGTGCTGGTGAACAATGCCGGTATCTCGGGTACCCCAAAGACTACCGATCAGGTTACGGAAGCAGAGTGGGATTCGGTACAGGCCGTCAACGTGAAGGGCGTGTTGTTTGGTACCAAGCACGCTATCCCGCATCTGCGCGAGGCCGGAGGTGGGGCCATTATTAACCTGTCCTCGATTGCGGGCCTCATTGGGGTGGGCGGCATTGCGCCTTATCACGCCTCCAAGGGCGCTGTGCGTCTGATGTCGAAGAACGACGCCATCACCTACGCTGGCGAGAACATCCGGGTGAACTCAATCCACCCAGGCTATATCTGGACGCCCATGGTAGAGAACCACCTGCGCGCCAGCTCGTCCGATTTGGACGCTGCCAAGGCCGCGGCCGGGGCTGCCCACCCGATCGGCCACATGGGTGAACCCGATGACATTGCATGGGCCGTCGTCTGGCTCGCGTCAGACGAGGCGAAATTTGTCACCGGTGCGGAAATTGTTATTGACGGTGGCTACACGGCGCGGTGATGACGCCTCATTCACTTGATCGTACAGACTGCCTTGCCAGGCTCAAGGCTCATGAATCAGGCCTGAGCGCCACCGATGCTGCCCGTCGTCTACGCGAACATGGAGCGAACCGCATGCCAGAGGCTCGCGCCCGTGGACCTGTGAAGCGCTTCATTCTGCATTTCCATAACGTACTGATTTACGTGCTGATGGGCGCTGCGCTCGTTACCGGGGTGCTTCAACACTGGGTCGACACTGCAGTCATCCTCGCAGTCGTCTTGGCTAACGCAGTGATCGGTTTCATCCAGGAAGGCAAGGCGGAGACGGCGATGGCGCAGATCCGTCGCATTCTTGCACCCAAGGCCGCCGTGCTCCGCGACGGACACTGAGTCACCGTGGATGGCACCGACCTGGTTCCGGGCGATGTTGTCCTCCTGGAGGCGGGCGATAAGGTCCCCGCAGACCTGAGAGTGCTCGAGGCGAAAGGGGTGACTGTGCAGGAGGCAATCCTGACAGGTGAATCGGCACCCGTAGAGAAGGGCCCTGAGCCCGTCGCGCAAGACGCTTCGCTCGCTGATCGCCGCTCAATGCTGTGGTCGGGTACGCTTGTTACCCGGGGAACGGCCCGCGGACTGGTGGTAGCAACTGGGCCCGCCACTGAGATCGGTCGCATTGGAGGCCTGCTCGGAGCAATCGAGGACCTCAACACGCCGCTCGTCGCCCAGATGAATCATTTCGCGCGCTGGCTGTCATTCCTGATACTGCTTTGCTCGACCTTGCTGCTGGTCTATGGCTATTACGTCAGCCATCTACCGTTCTCCGAGCTATTCATGGCTGTCGTGGGTATTGCAGTCGCCGCAATTCCTGAGGGCCTACCGGCTGTGATGACCATCACCCTGGCTATGGGTGTTCAGGCCATGGCCCGAAGAAGCGCCATCGTCCGCCGTCTGCCCGCCATCGAGGCAATCGGGTCTGTATCAGTGATCTGTACCGACAAAACTGGCACACTCACCCGTAACGAAATGGTCGTTGTAACCGCAGAGACTCCCGAGGGTCTCTTTACAATTTCTGGTGAAGGCTACTCGCCCGAGGGAACCATCACGCCAGGGGGCGACCTGAGTCGCCTTGCCCTCGCTGCAGCGCTCTGCAATGACTCGCACCTTATTCACCGAGACGGAATCTGGGCCGTCGAAGGCGACCCGATGGAGGGCGCGCTGCGTGCATTTGCAGGCAAGGTAGGTCCAGATCAAAGCGCACGACGTCTGAATGCGATCCCCTTCGACAGCAGGCACCGGTTCATGGCCGTGCTCACCGAGGGTCCATTCGGCCGCCTTATGCATATCAAGGGTGCGCCAGAACGCGTCATAGGACTATGCCAGGGGCTCGACGACGCGCGTTGGTACGCCCGAGCCGAGGCGCTCGCGAGTCGCGGCCTCAGGGTGCTGGCTCTGGCCGAGCGACCTGAGGCTGGCATCAACATCGACCACACAAAAATTGAGGAAGGCTTGGTCTTCCTCGGTCTGGTCGGATTGATTGATCCGCCCCGACCGGAGGCCATCGCAGCCGTGGCAGAGTGCCGGGCTGCTGGTATCCAGGTCAAGATGATTACAGGGGACCACGCGGGGACTGCTGCCGCCATTGCACGATCAATCGGATTGGCAAACCCCGAGCGCGTGCTAACCGGCCATGACCTAGACAAGCTCGATGACGCTCAGCTCGCGCTTGAGGCCATGGACACAACGGTCTTTGCCCGCACCAGCCCCGAGCATAAGCTGCGCCTCGTAACGGCTCTACAGTCGCATGGCCTGACCGTCGCCATGACAGGCGACGGGGTCAACGATGCACCCGCACTTAAGCGCGCTGATGCAGGAATCGCCATGGGTCTCAAAGGATCGGAGGCTGCAAAAGAGGCCGCTGATCTGGTCTTGGCCGACGACAATTTCGCCAGCATTGCCGCTGCGGTGCGTGAGGGGAGAACGGTTTCGGACAACCTCAAAAAGGTTATCAGTTGGACCCTACCCACGAATGCGGGGGAAGCGGCAGTGATTGTCCTGGCCCTGCTTCTTGGGCTTGCCCTGCCAGTGACTGCCATTCAGATTCTTTGGGTTAACCTGATCACGGCAATCACGTTAGGGCTGTCGCTCGCCTTCGAGCCCACCGAGCCGGGCACAATGTCCCGTCCACCGCGACATCGTCCAGCACCCATCCTGTCGGGGGAACTGGTCTGGCATGTCTTTCTGGTCGCGACCCTTTTTCTTGCTGCAGTCTTCGGTATCTTCAACTATGCGGTCGACAAGGGGTACCCTCTGGCGCTGGCACAGACCATGGCAATGAATACGCTCATCGTACTGGAAATCTTTCACCTGTTTTTTATCCGCAACCTGCACAGCACCTCGCTGACGTGGGGCGCTGCCCGCGGAACTCGGGCTGTGTGGACCGTGGTCGTTATCGTGACAGCTGCGCAGTTCGCCGTTACCTATCTGCCGCCACTGCAACTTACATTGGGAACCGCATCGGTTCCTTTGGGCGACGGGCTGCTGATCATCTGCATTGGAACGGCCTTTTTCGCCCTGATCGAGATCGAGAAGAAGATCAGACTTGGATTAACGTTGCGACCTGTCGCTTCAGCCGTTGCATGAACCCATTACCTGATTGACTGAACGGGTTTGCACACAAGGCTATCTGCTAACCTGACTAAAGTGTGTCGTCATGCTTAATCACAGCGGCAGGTTGAGTGAAAGTCGGGCCGCCTCACCGCGCAGTTTTTGCTGGCTGTAGAGCACTTTTGAACCATCCCTACCTGCCTTGGATTGCGGCCGTGCTTTTTGCACTGGCAGTCCTGCATACGTTCAGCACAAAATACTTCGAACATTTGGCGCATACTCAGCCGCGCCATGCCGGTCTTTGGCACTTACTGGGTGAGGTCGAGGTTGTATTCGGCTTGTGGGCGATGATGCTGGCGGTCACCATGTTCACACTGCTTGGTAAGGCGTCGACTCTGCAGTACCTGGAATCGCGCAATTTCACTGAACCACTGTTCGTCTTCGCCATCATGGTTGTGGCGGGAACGCGTCCCATCCTTCAGGCCTGCGGCATGCTGGTCCAAACGGTCGCAAGCGCAGTTCCACTGCCGACGACGATCGTCAGCTACTTCCTGCTTCTGTCGCTGGTACCGTTGCTGGGATCCCTAATCACCGAGCCTGCGGCGATGACTCTGGCCGCACTGATTTTGCGCGATTCGGTCTTCTCGGCAAGGGTCAGTGAACGCCTGAAGTACGCTACGTTAGGTGTTCTCTTTGTCAACGTGTCGATTGGTGGGACGCTGACGCCTTTTGCTGCACCACCCGTATTGATGGTCGCGGCCACCTGGGGGTGGGACTTACCGTTCATGCTGAGCACCTTCGGCTGGAAGGCTGCCATTGCAGTGACGATCAATGCAGGCGTACTCACCTTGTTAATGAAGGATGAATTGATGTCCTTGCGCGAAGCTCCGCAGGCCACGCTATCCATGCCAATCATCATGGTCGTGATCCATCTGGCTTTTCTGCTCGGCGTCGTGGTCTTTGCGCATCACCCGATTGTCTTTATGGGCTTGCTTTTATTCTTCATTGGCTATTCGACTGCGTATTCGGCTCACCAGGATCGCCTCATACTTCGCGAGGCACTACTCGTGGCCTTCTTCCTGGCTGGCCTAGTCGTGTTAGGCGGACAACAGGCATGGTGGTTGCAGCCCCTTTTGATGAGTCTAAGCATAGACGCAGTTTTCTATGGTGCCACCGCCTTAACCGCCATCACGGATAATGCAGCATTAACCTATTTGGCTTCGCTCGTGCCCGGACTGAGCGATGAATTCAAGGTTGCCATCGTTGCTGGAGCCGTGACCGGTGGGGGGCTAACCGTCATTGCTAACGCCCCGAATCCTGCGGGGGTCGCCATTCTCAAAGGGCGCTTCGACGAAGGCGTGGTAAACGCGGGTAAGTTGCTGGTGGCTGCCATCCCTCCGACGATCGTCGCGGCGATCGCATTTAGACTACTCTGATGCCGAATCGCTTAGGCAGCTGTACGCCGCCGCCCTTGCGGCTGCACCGCCACGACTAAATTCCCGCCTTTGCCTCACGAAACTGCGGAAGAATATCGCCCAGTTTGCCGCTGGTCAGATACTCATCGATCAGAAAAGTGGGCTGCAGCTGAATACCGGCGCCACCCGCGCTGGCTGCGATACAGCTATCGCCATTGTTAGACCACATGCGCAAACGCAGTTCGACGCTGACAGGCTGGCGCTCGCAGGCTTGGGCGAGCACTCGCGCCCTTAGCCAGCGAAGGCGTTCTGATCATCGGTTTTTGAAGTCTCACGCGTAACCTGTACGAGTTTCGTATGAACGGCGATGAGACTGAAGCCGCCGCCTATGTAGAAGCGTTTGTAGCCTAGGTGCGCCAGACTGTTCTCGATGCAGATCTCAAGCGTCTTGAGCGCACGATTTCGCTGGCGCCGTACGCAGCCCGAGCGCACCCCACTACCGAACACCTGCTGCCTTTGCTGGTCGCAGGCCACAATCGCCGTTGCTGCGTTCTGTATCAACGCCTGCGTTGTTCAATCAGCCATCTTGGCCAGGGCTGATAAGGCGCATCGTTGGGCACCCCCGCGGTCGTGTAACTTTATTTCGACTCCTTGACCGTTTCACGCATCGCTCGGCCCAGGTTCTCTGAACCCCTGGAGAGTAAGGTGTCGGCAGCGTTCAGGCGATCGCGTGCTTCCCGGTTTTGGCTCAGCTTGGCCTTGCCTTCAATGCGCTTGACCTCGATCTCGATACCCACAATCGCGCGCAACATGCCGTCGATGTAGTCCGGAGGCGAGTCGCCCATCTTCCACGG
>JBDLQY010000105.1:0-3413 GCA_039800325.1 Pseudomonadota bacterium
AAGAAGGTGGGTCTGCGTTCTGCCCGTCGTCGCAAGCAGTTCAGCAAGCGCTGATCGGTTATCGTCGCCGAAAAAGCCGCCGGGTATGGCGGCTTTTTTTATGGTGCGCCCAGCATGGGCGCACACCTGCGGGTGCAAGTCCCGCTGCGAGCTGGTCACGGTGAGCAAAGTGAAGCGCAACCGCGTGAGGGCGACCGAGCGTGGGGAGGAAGCGTGGAGCGTAAATCGTGAGCCGATGAACAAGAACCGCATAGAAGGCGAGCTGCCTGAAGCTCGGAGGGATGTGTTCGGGTTCATGCGGCCGAATGCGGTCACGAAGTCGCCACGTTCCAAGCCATTTCCGATTCCCGTGGTCACTACCTGACCCAGTAAAGCATTTCCACATTCCGCCCGCCTGGCTCCAGCCAGAGCGGGCTTTTTCATGTGCGCCCAGCATGGGCGCACACCTGCGGGTGCGAGTCCCGCTGCGAGCTGGTCACAGTGAGCAAAGCGAAGCGCAACTGCGTGAGGGTGACCGAGCGTGGGAAGGAAGCGTGTAGCGTAAGTCGCGAGCCGATGAACAAGAACCGGATAGAAGGCGTTGCCAAGCAGGGCGAGTGGGCATGGAACCACAAAGCTCTTGTGACCAAGGCAAGGTGGCGTAAATGCGGCGGTTGTGCGATGAAGGTGTGCGTTCTTACCTGGGGAGATCTCGCCTTGTGCCTGAAAGGGCGACGGCGCTGCCGGAGCGAGAAGTCAGCAGAGGTCGTAGTAGCTGGAGCCGGGGCCGCTGAGGCCACAAGGCGATAGCCAAGGACCGAACGAGGGTAAGTGAGCGAGGACAAGGGGATGTCAAAGGCCATGCGTCAGATGCTGGGGCAACCCGGGCGGGCAGGAGAGCGGCACGGTGAAGCCGTGAGTGATCTTGCCAGCGACGAAGCCTGCGGCCCGCCTCTTGAGCATCCGCGCACAGGGTCGGCAAAGCAGCTGGCAGGCACAGGTGGCCTGCTGGAGGCGTCGCTGACGAGACAGAACCTGCAACTGGCGTGGAAGCGAGTTAAGGCCAACAAGGGCGCAGCTGGGGCGGACGGGCTCGACATTGAGCAAACTGCCCAACTGCTGCGCCAAAGCTGGCCAGACATTCGTCAAGCCCTGCTGCAGGGCACCTACCGGCCCAGTCCGGTACGCAAGGTGTTGATTCCCAAGCCGGACGGTAGCCAGCGCGAGCTGGGCATCCCGACGGTGACAGATCGATTGATCCAGCAAGCACTGTTGCAAGTGCTGCAACCGCTGATCGACCCCACCTTTAGCGAACACAGCCACGGGTTTCGCCCCGGCCGGCGTGCGCATGATGCGGTCAAGGCCGCGCGGGCGTACGTGCAGTCGGGCAAGCGCGTGGTGGTGGACGTGGACTTGGCCAAGTTCTTTGACCGAGTCAACCACGACATCCTGATCGACAAGCTCAGAAAACGCATCGATGATGCTGGCGTGATCCGGCTGATTAGAGCGTACCTGAACACCGGGACCATGGACAGTGGTGTGATGGTCGATCGCCATCTGGGCACGCCGCAAGGCGGACCGCTGAGCCCACTGTTGGCTAACGTGCTGCTCGACGAAGTGGACAAGGCGCTGGAGGTGCGGGGTTACAGCTTCGCGCGCTACGCCGACGACTGCAACGTCTACGTAGGCAGCAGACGAGCCGGCGAGCGGGTGATGGCCCACCTCAGGAGGCTGTACGCCAAACTCCGGCTTCAGATCAACGAAGCCAAGAGTGCGGTGGCGAGCGCCTTCGGTCGCAAATTCCTGGGGTATGCGCTGTGGGTGGGCAAGGGCAAAGAAGTCAGGTGTGCAGTGGCCAAGAAGGCGCTGGACAACTTCAAGGCCCGCATCCGTCAACTCACACGCCGCTCAGGTGGGCGCAGCATGGCGCAGGTGGTGGAGAAACTCAGACCCTACCTGCTGGGTTGGAAGGCTTACTTCGGGCTGGCGCAAACGCCTAAAGTTTGGCGAGAGCTGGACGAGTGGCTGCGCCACCGATTGAGGGCCATCCAGCTCAAGCACTGGAAGCGGGGCAGCACGATCTACCGGGAACTGATGGCGTTAGGTGCCACCCAGAGCGCTGCCGAACGGGTGGCGGATAACTCCCGCTGCTGGTGGCGCAACAGCCGGGGCGCCCTTAACACCGTGCTGACTATTGCGTACTTCGACCGACTGGGCGTACCCAGACTGTCATGACCTCAAGCTCTCGAACCGCCCGGTGCGGACCCGCATGCCGGGTGGTGTGGCAGGGGCGCCTCCGTCACGGCGGCCCCCTATGCCGATTGTGTCGTCAACGAAGCCAGGCATTTGCCCGCGATTCACTGAAGTGTGCATTTCGTCTTTGACGAAATCGGTTCAGTGCCAGGCCCATCATGCTGGCCAGCGCAATCCCAAGCCCTCACAATCGCTATCGTCTTCAGTGAGGAGCTGGTATGGAGCAGGTGAAGCCACTATGGTTCAAATCGATGAGCGACATCCCCTGGCAGGAGTACCCCGGCCATTTCGGCGGCGCGCTTTCCAAGGCATTGGTAGGCCCCGAGCAAAGTAGCGCTGGTCTGATTGATTTTCGAATATCACGCTACGCGCCCATGGCCTATGTTGAAGTACATAGTCACAGCGTTCAGTACCAAATCTATTACGTTCTCGAAGGTGAGGGCACGTTGTTGATTGGCGAGGAGCGCCGGGTGATGAAAGTGCACGACTATGTGTTGGTGCCACCGGGTGTAAGTCACGGCATCTCGAATCAGGGGCTCGATGCGCTCGTGTTTTTTGTCATCACAACACCGGCTGTTGATCAAGCTGCCGATCCAGGGGGAAAGCAATGACTCGAACAAGAAAAGGCGCCGATCTCATCGCTGATTATTTGATCGCTCAGGGTGTGCCCTATGTTTTCGGCGTTTGCGGCCACGGCAATGTTGGCATGCTTGATGCGCTTTATGATCGCGCTGACAAGATCAAGCTGATTTCACCACGTCATGAGCAATGCGCTGGACATATGGCCGATGCCTACTTCAGGGTCAAGCACGAAGTGGTCGCAAGCTTGACCTCCACCGGGCCTGGTTCCGCCAATATGGTTATGCCCTTGATCACGGCGCTGTCGGACTCATCGGCCTTTCTTGCCATCACATCGAATGTGCCGACATCGCAGGCCAATCGAGGTCCGTTTCAAGAACTATATCGACATAATCAGTCTGACTTTACATCGGTCGTGAGGCCCACGGTGAAACGCAGTTTTCAGCCAAGTCGGGTCGAGATGTTGCCACTTGCATTGCGACAGGCCTTTGACACGATGACAAGCGGTCGCCCTGGTCCGGTCAATATCGATGTCCCCTTCAATGTGTATCAAGAGGAGGCTGCTGTTGAGCTGCCCGCCGCAAGTCCGGCTTTAGGAAGTA
>JBDLQY010000106.1:0-5364 GCA_039800325.1 Pseudomonadota bacterium
CGTTACCGTTCTCGCCTGATAGCGTGTCGTTGCCATCCCCGCCGGATACCGTGTCGTAACCCGCGCTACCGGTCAGCGTTTCAGCGCTCGCACCGCCCTGCAGTAAAAACCGTACCGTCACACCACCGTTGACCAAAACGGTATAGCCATTGTTCGTGTACTGGTTGTACGTGGTGCCGTCCAGTACCGTCGGGCTTCCGATCGTCCACACCTCGGCAAACACCAATTGATCACCTGCAGAGCCTTCCACCCTCATCGTGGTGTTCGAACTCTCCAGCATCGCAACAACATCGGCACGCTTGAGCGTCAGCGTCTGACTGCTCGATGAATCTAACCGGATCGTTTCAACGTTGAGAGTCTGACCATCTGGCAGCGTCGTCAGATCAACACTGACATCACGAATCAACAGCGTGTCATTGCCCAACCCGCCATCCATCAGCACGTCGTTGGCATCAAACACAAGTACGTCGTCGTCGTTACCACCCAACAAGGTGTCAGCACCGCTGCCACCGTCCCGCGTGTCATTACCGTTACCGCCGCTTAGCGTATCGTCGCCGGCATCACCTGACAGGGAGTCGTTACCGTTATCACCGCTGACGGTGTCGTTCCCATTGCCACCGCTGACCGTGTCGTTGCCGTTGCCGCCGCTGACGGTGTCGTTACCGTTCTCGCCTGATAGCGTGTCGTTGCCATCCCCGCCGGATACCGTGTCGCTACCGTTACCGCCGCTCACCGCGTCATTGCCGTCGCCGCCACTAGCGCTGTCGTTGCCTTCACTACTGCTGACGGTGTCGTCACCCGTTCCGCCATCTAACGTGTCATTGCCCGCGTCCCCCGACAAAATGTCATTACCATCCCCACCATTGACCGTGTCATCGCCAGAACCTCCGCTGACGGAGTCGCTGCCTTCACCACCACCAGCGCTGTCGTTGCCCTCGCCCCCCCGGACAGTGTCACTTCCCAAACCGCCTTCGATCTGATCGTTCCCGGTGTCACCCTCCAGAACATCATCCCCGGCATCACCGAAGACCGTATCGTCGCCTTCGCTCCCGATCACGGTGTCGCCGCCCGAACCACCACTGACCCAATCATTTCCTGCACCCGCGTCAATCGCGTCGGGCCCATCACCACCCCTGACAGTGTCGTTACCCGCTCCGGGCCCGGTTTCTAAAGGCGGCGCACTTTTGGCAGGCGCGGGCGGCGGAGCGGCCGTCGCGGGCATACTGGGCCTGGTATCGACCGTAGCAACGGCGTTGACGCCCGAATCCAATCTGGATGAAGACGTAGCCGCCGCGGAAGAAATTAGCGCAGCCCCCGAGTTACCCGAAAAGGTTGCCGTTCCACCAGAAATAGGGGCTGCACCCGACAAGACCCCGCTCAAACCACTCGATAACGACGCAGTCGATCGGAAACCCTGAGATGCCAACACAGTTGAAGAGGCAGCAAGCGCCGTAGCTCCGTCGGCCGCGCCAACTGCGGTGGGGGACGACATAAGTCGCGTAATAGGAGTCGCCTGGGTGGAAGTCACCGCTGCAGAAACAGCTGCCGTGGCACCACTACTCGCGGGGCGCAGAACAAGACCTTCCACCGGCACCGACAGGCCCCCCACTGGGGCACCCTGGGTCTGAACAACCACCGACGGGGGAACAGCTTGCCCTCCCGACGCCACGGCCTGACCAGCCATTGACATCACGGTTGTCTCGCCCGATTGCGAGTTGACGCTAATGCCAACCGCCTGGCGTTGCGCTAAAACGGCCCCCGCTGGCGTGACGATTTGAACCGGTGCTCCAGCATCTGACAGTCGATCAAAGACGACCGCCCCTGCATCTACCTTGAACGATGTTGCAGCAGGCGCCGGACTTGCTCCCGTCTGAGCAGGTGCGGTTTGATCCGCAGCTTGTCGACCCAGGGTGATTTTAGCGTTCTCACCGACCGCTCCTGACCCTACAGACGCATCAGATCGGCTCAAAAGCTCAAACCGGAGTTCCCCAGAAGTTCCGGTCTGTATGACATCACCCTCGCGCAGGGCATCACCCGTACGCAGTGTCACAAGTTCTTGACCACGCTGAACTTGCACGTCCCCATTGGTCGAAACTACACGCGCGATGATGGTCGTGTCGGGCTCGACAGTGCCGGGCGTCACCCCAACCGTCGCTGCTCCAGGTGCCTGAGCGACCAAAATCGAAGCGTGCAAACCGTTAGCCAGGCCAGCGAGCAGGCTCTCGAATTCAATCGCAAGCGCATCCGATTGCGCCCAATCAACGTTCACCGACGCCCTGAAAAATCCTCCAAAGATGCGGCTGGACCCATTCGAGTATTCGATGAGCAGATCATCCCCGCGACGGGACAGACTCGTTGCTCCGTCCAGCACTCCCGGGTCAATGACCGTTTGCACAGGCTCCGGTGCAAGAGTTGCCGCTCGGTTGAGAGGAGTGGGCTGCTGGCGCGATTTCATTGTTTCTGAGACCTAGAAGTTAAGAGTTGGCATCGCCATTTCGAATACCGAAAAAAAACTGGCTAGCTTGCCCACTGGAGTGCAGATATCGCCCACCACTGGTTCACACTGACGGCAGGGTCGATGCCGTTGCACAAATACGTTGCCGTCGCACAAATAGATACCGAGTCGCGTTAACGACCGCATAGCCTGGGAAAGCTCGGAACTAATCGTTGGAGCACGATTAACGTTTCCCCCTCTACGAGAGCAAACCGCCCCGGCGAACGCACTCGCCAAAGCCACAGCGTTGTCCTGGAATCATGAAGCCCGGGATATTCGAAAAGATTGCAAAAGATTGCTGAAAATTGCGGAAGATTGCGGCGAGTCGGCAAGACCGATGAATTCCCGTCACACAAAGGATAGGCTGGGGTTTACTGTCAATTTCACGTTAGTCTCCTGGGTCTAACGCGACGCACGCTGCACAGACCTTAACCCTTGGCCTTCGAATAGACACATTCCCCAGCCATGACCTGGAAATCGACATGTCCGGTCCCGCCGACCTAGCTAACTGCGTCATCCGCATCCCCGCGCGCGATAGTTACAGCACTGAGGGCGCCACCCTGATGGGTCGGCAATCCGCGAATGAAGGATTTCTCAAGGCCTGGTTTCAACACACGTGTTTTCCCGAGTACTGGTGCATGGCGCGCTTTCGCAGCGAAGCTGAAGTCTTCGCCCGCGTAGGCCATCAGGCGCGTGCAGACATCGCCGACGAAAAACCGGTCTGCCGCTGGATCCGCCAAAGCGATATCTACCGCGTGGCCGACATCGGTACTGCGTATCTACCGGGCCCTCAGGTGGCGGACATGGCATGGGTGCGACGCCGGAGTTCGCGCGCGGCTGCCGGCGATTTCAGTCTGGTTGGCATGACCCACACCACGTGCGAGTTGGGTATTCAGGACAGCCTCGCCGACATGGTGACTGCCCCGGTCTATCCCTGGGATGCTCAGATCTGCCCAAGCCGGTCGGTCCAGACCATGGTCAAGCGACTGCTGGACGATGAGTCGGCCTGGCTGCGAGAGCATGTAGGAGCGACTCGCATCGAATGGCCGCAACTCCCGGTGCTGCCGATTGGCGTGGACACCCGTCGCTTCCAGCCGGAGCCTCAGGAACGCGCTCGACTGCGCTCGCACTGGCGCGAGCGCTGGAACCTGCGCGCCGACGATGTGTGCGTGCTTTACATGGGGCGCATCGATCTGCGCACCAAGGCCAACCTGTTCCCCACCCTGGACGCCCTGGAACTGGCGGCCCAGCGACTCAACAGCCAGTCCGGCCCACAGCTGGTGCTCGCGCTGGTGGGCTGGTTTGCCAGCGAGTGGGACGAGGCCGTGCTGCGCGATGCGGTCGGTGCCCTGCACCCTGGACTGCGCGTCATTCTTGAAGACGGGCGCTCGCCCGATGCCCGTCTGGGCGTATGGCAGGCTGCTGATATCTTCACCAGCCTGGTTGACAATATTCAAGAGACGTTTGGTCTGACACCGATCGAGGCCATGGCCGCAGGACTGCCTGTAGTCGTGAGCGACTATGACGGCTATCGCGAATCCGTCCGCGAAGGCATCGACGGTTTTCGTATTCCCACCCTGCACCCGCCCATGGGTTCGGGAAGATATCTCATGGAGCTGCACAGTGACCAGGCGATCGGCTATCGCGACTTCGTGGGACGCGCGAGCGCTCTTATTGGTATCGATATCAGTGCGGCGGCTGCTGCCTTCACACGCCTCGCGCTCGATGCGCAACAACGGGCCGCCATGGGTGCGGCCGGTGCTCGAAGGGCGCGCGACGACTATGAGTGGAGCCGCTTGATTCCCAGGCTTCAGCAGCTGTTTACTGAACTGCAGGCGCTACGTCTGGGGCGGTCCTCAGACCTCGTTCAGAGCCCGAATCGCGCAAACGCATCGACCGACCCACCGCGCCGTGGTGATCCGTTTTACACCTTCAGCCACTACCCCAGTGAGCAGCTGACACCCGACATCCGACTCTTGCCCGGACCACTGCTACCCGCAGATGCGGCAGGCCAGCGTGCCGCGCTGGCCCGTCAGATTAATCGCCCGGTTTACGAGGCCCTGAAGGCTGAACTGCCTCTCGCGGTGATCGCTCGGGTTCTGAGCCGGATATCGGCCCAGCCGCAAGGCATGACACTTGCCCAACTCATCAACAACGACCCCGAGCTGCGCGCAACCATGCCTCGATACGCGGGATGGCTGGTCAAGACCGGGTTGTTGAGGGTCGGCCATGCATCGCCTCCCAGTACCCTCTGATTCGACAAGGGCTTTAAGCAATCCATCATGCCCAGTTCTAACAACCTGAGCGCTCGTCTCTTACCCACTGATGCGCCCGCCCTTTTTTTATCTGCGGACGCAATCGATCTCGGTTCGAAACAACTGATGGGACGACAGTCAGCAGGCTTTGGCTTTCTGCGCGGCTTCATCGATCGAGCGCTTAGCCGTGACGCGCAGGCGCTTTCCATCGTCTGCCAGGGTGGCGACCCATCAGGGTCGCTTCGTCGCCGACTCGCCGCAGCTGGCTGGACCCGTTCGGTTAAAACACTACCCGCTGAACAGATGTCACGCTGGACCGATATTGGCGTCCTGCACTATCCAGCGCCCTTTTCAGACGATCTGGGCTTCCGGCGCACCAGACTACCCTGGGGATACGCATCATTTGCATTATCGGGCATCACGCACACCATCAGCTCACGCGCGGTCATGCGCCAAATTGCCGCGTACGTCCATGGGCCCTTCGCCAGTCACGACGCACTGATATGTACCTCGCAGTCAGTCAGGTATGCCGTCGAATCTATCTGGCGCGAGCAGACCGAACACCTCAGCTGGCGTCTGGGTCAAACCATCGCACCCAGCCTGCCCATGCTTCCA
>JBDLQY010000107.1:0-15427 GCA_039800325.1 Pseudomonadota bacterium
GTACTCGAGCGGGCTGACGATGCATTGCCCATGGCCGAGGCACTGCTGGAAGGTGGTATTGATGTCATCGAGGTAACCCTGCGTCGCCCCGGTGGATTACCAGGCATCGAGCGAATCCGTCGACAACTGCCCGAGATTTGCGTGGGGGCCGGCACCCTGCTCAGCGCTGGCGATGTGGCAAGGGCCTGCGACGCAGGCGCCAGCTTCGGGCTATCTCCTGGATCCTCGCCTGTCTTGGTCGACGCCGTCCTGAAGCATCGCCTGCCCTTTATTCCGGGCGTGGCAACACCCTCTGAGATCATGCAGGCCCACGAGGCTGGCTTCTCGCTCATGAAGCTGTTTCCTGCGGGCCAGTTGGGCGGCATTGATATGCTTAAAGCCCTGCAGGGGCCTTTTGCGAATATCCGCTTTTGTCCGACCGGGGGTGTAAGCCTGACGAATCTTTTGAGTTATCTGGCGCTGCCCAACGTGGCTATGGTCGGTGGATCGTGGTTGACACCATCCTCAGCCGTGGCAAACGGACGGTGGCACGAGATCACGACGCTGGCCCGACAGGCTGTCACCACGGCCGCCCAGGCAAGCCTCTCAGGCTAGACGTCTGACCGCACGCTTGGCTGGACGTCTACCGCATGCTTACCTGGACGTCCGCCCGTACGCTTACCGGGACGCTCATCTAAGTGATCGTTTAGCCGCCCGCCTGCCCTGTCCGCTCGCGCAACACGGCCTCGAAGCGCTTGAAGAAGTCCTCAGCCAGCGATTTGGCGGCGGCATCAATCAGACGCTGGCCGATCTGGGCGAGCTTGCCACCGATGGTGGACTTCACCGCGTAGCGCAACTCACAACCCGCCTCAAGCGGTGCCAACTCGACCGCGGCCTGACCTTTACCGAAACCGGCGGCACCACCCTGCGCCTCAAAAAGAAGCGTGTATCCCTCGGCTGGCCGCACGTCTGCGAGCGTGATGCGCCCGGTAAATCGCGCCGAAACCGGCCCGATTTTCACCTTGACCCCCATAGCCCAGACGTTGGGCCCTGCCTCGGGATCAGGCTCAAACCGTTCACAGCCGGGAATGCTCGCCTTGAGTATCTCCGGGTCGTTCAGGGCCTGCCAGGCCTGAGCGACCGAAACGGGTAGTACTCGGCTTGCCTGCATCTCCATGTCAGACTCCGCTTTGTCGCAAATGCGCGATTATTGACCATTGACGCTTTCACGCGCTTTTTTTATGCAAGGTTCGACATGCCCCACATTCCCGCTTCCACCGCCCTGAAGGACTTGCGCATTCTGGATCTGACCCGAGTACGCGCCGGCCCGACCTGCGTCAAACAGTTTGCCGACTTCGGCGCCGACGTCATCAAGATCGAAGCCATTGAGCCCGACACCATGAGCGGGCCGCGTGACGGGTCTGACATGCAGAACCTGCATCGCAACAAGCGCTCGATGACCCTGGACATGAAAGCACCCGAAGGCCATGAGATTCTCATGAAGCTGGTGCGTACCGCCGACGTGGTCGTCGAAAACTTTCGTCCCGACGTCAAGTTCCGTCTGGGTATCGACTATGAGTCGCTGCGTGCGGTCAACCGACGCATCATCCTCGCCTCGATCTCTGGATTTGGGCAGGACGGCCCCTACGGTAAACGCCCCGGATTTGACCAGATCGCTCAGGGTATGGGCGGTCTGATGTCCGTTACCGGCTTTCCAGAGACAGGCCCCACGCGCGCGGGCGCCGCGGTCGCCGACATGGCGGGGGGTCTTTACGCCGCCCTGGGCGTTTTTGCCGCCCTGTGGGAGCGTCAGCACTCGGGCGAGGGGCAATGGGTTCAATCAAGCCTTCTCATGGCGCAGATTGCGCTGCTGGATTTTCAGGCAGCGCGCTTTCTGATGAAGGGTGAAATCGCCCCGCAGGTCGGCAATGACCACCCCACCTCAATGCCCACCTCAGCCTATGCCACGGCCGATGGCCACATCAATATTGGCGCCTCGGGCGAGCAGATGTGGAAACGGCTCTGTGAGGTTATGCAGCGGCCCGATCTGGCCGACAAACCTGAGTTTGCCGACGACGCCAGCCGCGCCCGTAACCGCAAAGCCCTCAATGAGGCGCTTTCGGCTGTACTTCGGACCCGCAGCACCCGCGAGTGGATTGACGCACTCAATGAGGCGGGCGTTCCCTGTGGTCCTATCTACAACATCGGCCAGATGTTTGATGACCCGCAAGTGCAGCATATACAGGCCGCCGTACCCGTGCAGCATCCCAGGCTGGGCACGCTCAAATTGGTCAACCAGGCCGCCAAGCTTTCGCGCACGCCAGCCACCATGGCTCGCGCAACGCCCGAGCATGGCGAGCACTCCGACGAAATTCTGCGCGAAATCGGCTATGACGATGCGGCCATTGCCGGGCTGCGCGAGCGGGGCATCATCTAAGGCGCTGCGGCGCGGACGATCAAATTCGGCTACTTGCGAAAACCCAAAATACCGGCCGCGACCGACCGTTGATCGCGCGCAGTCCAGCGGCCGGTTTCAACCTTCAGCAAAAAGTCCTGCACAGCCCGGTTGAAGGCCTCGGGCTCTTCAAGGTTGATGGTGTGACCCGTCTGCGGCAACACAACCAGACCTGAGCTGGCGATGCTGCGCTTCATGAGCAGCGACGGCTCGATACAGGGGTCGTCCTCGTCGCCTGTAATGATCAAGGTGGGCGCGGTGATGCGCTTCATGTCATCAACCAGCTCGAACAGCGAGGGGCGCTTCATTTGCACGCCCCGAATGGTATTGGCCTGCCCCACCCAGTCATGCTCGGTCATCTGTCGCTCAAACTCCGCCCAGCCCCGCGGGTCTTTATTTTGAAACTGCACACGGGTGGGGCCGATGCAATACTGACGTCCAGTGGCCTCGCCATCGGTTTCAAAGCGTCGTGCGGCTGCTTCGCACTCTTGCCGAAAGCCCTCGCGATCGCCCGGCGCAGCGCCATAGCCGCATCCTGCAATCACCAAAGAAATCACCCGTTGCGGATAGCGCATGCCCACATGCAAAGCGGCAAAACCGCCCATGGACAGGCCCACGACATGGGCCTTGTCAATACCCAGATGATCCAGCACGGCAATCACATCATCGCGGGCATGATCCTGTGAGTACTGCGCCGCATCAGCCGGAACCGCCGAGGGTTTGAATCCCCGCGCACTGTAGGTAATGCAGCGAAAGTAGCGCGAGAAGTGCCGTATCTGCGGCTCCCAGGCGCGCCAATCGCCGGCGAACTCATGAATAAAAATAATGGGCGTGCCGCTACCGGCTTCCTCAAAATACAGCGCGACACCGTCGCGGCTGGTGGCATGGGGCATGGGCGTCTCCGTATTCAACGAATCACAAGCCTACACGGTCACCACACAACTTTGATCGGCACCAGCCATAGCATGCGTTTCGCAATCACAATTTGGTTCCGATCGCACATCCGCGGTATACAGGGCGAACCACGGATCACAATGCCTTCATCTGGCTCTCCCCCATGCAAGACAACACTCAACCGGTGCTTCGCGATCTGGTGCTGATTGGCGGCGGTCACAGCCATGTCGGTGTCATACGGATGTTCGCCATGAAGCCCCTGCCAGGGCTTCGCATCACCCTGGTCTGCACCGATGTCGACACGCCTTACTCCGGCATGCTGCCGGGCTATGTCGCGGGCCATTACAGCTTTGACGAGGTGCATATTGACCTGGTTCGCCTCTGTGCCTGGGCGGGCGTACGCTTTCTTCAGGACGAGGTCATCGGTATCGACCGTACTGCGCAGCGCGTGCAACTGAAGAATCGTTCAGCCATCGATTACGACCTGGTCTCGATCAATACCGGCTCGACACCGACACTGCCAGCCACCATGGCAGGCAGCCAACGCGTCGTACCGGTTAAGCCCATCGCCCGCTTTAATCAGCGCTGGCTGAGCCTGCTCGAGCGGGTCTGCGCACAAGACCGCTCATGGACCTTGGCCGTGGTCGGCGCGGGGGCCGGTGGGGTCGAGATGGCCCTGGCTCTGCAGTGGCGCCTGCACCAGGCCCTGCGTTTACAACATCGTGATACCAGCCGGCTGCGCATTGAGATCTTTGCGGCGGGTGGCACGATACTGCCCACCCACAACCGGCGGGTGCGGGCCCTGTTTGCCGATACCTTGCGCCGCCGCGGCATCACCGTGCACTTGAATACCACCATCCGCGATCAGGATGCTGAGGGCCTGGTGGCCCACGATTGCCGACGCTTCCCGGTCGACGAAACCCTCTGGGTCACCCAGGCTGGTGGAGCAAACTGGCTACGAGATACCGGACTCGCGCTGGACGCCCACGGTTTCATTCGGGTCGACGAGACATTGCGCAGCCTCACCGACCCGCTGATCTTCGCTGCGGGTGATGTCACCGCGTTTGATGCCCGCCCCCTCGAGAAGGCGGGCGTGTTTGCGGTCCGCATGGGCGCACCGCTTGCGGGCAATCTGCGCGCGGTGCTCACGGGACGCGCGCCCACGCCCTGGCGTCCCCAGCGTCATTGGCTCGCGCTCATTTCCACCGGCGATCGCCATGCCGTCGCCTCACGGGGCCCCATCGGGTTCGCGGGCAACTGGGTCTGGCGTTGGAAGGATTGGATTGACCGCCGCTTCATGCGGCGCTTCAGTGACCTGCCACCGATGTCAAAGGGCGCCACGCCCGCCGCTGAAACCTCGCCCGCGCACGGCATTGCCCTGAAGGACGACGAAGCGCGCCAGGCCTTGTCGGCCATCGCTATGCGATGCGGCGGATGCGGCGCCAAGGTTGGCGCAACGGTGCTGTCACGTGCGCTCTCTCAGCTTGAGCCAGTCAAGCGCAGGGATGTGATTCTGGGGCTGGACGCACCCGATGACGCCGCCGTCGTCAAAGTACCTCCGGGAAAAGCCATGGTGCACACGGTCGACTTTTTCCGTGCCTTCATCGATGACCCGTATGTGTTTGGCGAGATCGCAGCAGTGCATGCCCTGGGCGATCTATACGCCATGGGCGCTGAACCACAGAGTGCAACGGCGATTCTTACCGTACCGCCCGGGCTCGAGGTCAAAACCGAGGCGCTACTGCGCCAGCTGATGAGCGGAGCATTGGCCACGCTCAATGCGGCGGGCTGCGCTCTGGTGGGCGGGCATACCGGCGAAGGCCGCGAACTGGCGCTGGGTTTTGCTTTAAACGGGCTGATCGATGAATCTCTGCATTCACTTACCCGCAAGGCGGGCCTGCGCCCAGGCGACAAGCTGATCCTGACCAAGCCTATTGGTACCGGAACCCTGTTCGCAGCCCATGGACGGGGCGCTGCCCGTGGACGCTGGATTTCGGCGGCCATCGCCTCCATGCGCCAGCCTGGGGCCGAGGCTGCACGCGTGCTTCGCGCCCATGGCGCGAGCGCCTGCACCGACGTGACCGGCTTCGGACTCTTGGGCCATCTGATCGAGATGACACGTCCATCCGGCGTGGATGTGGCGATTAATCTCGCCGCGATACCTATGCTGGACGGCGCAGTCGAATGCGTCCAGGCGGGCCTCCTGAGCTCGCTTCAGCCCGACAACCTGCGCCTGAGAAGAGCTCTGCGAAACGGTAACGACTATGCGTCCGACCCCCGCTATGCGCTGCTGTTCGATCCGCAGACGGCCGGCGGCATGCTGGCGGGCGTGCCGTCTGAGCAGGCACAGGCCTGTGTGCAGATGCTAAAAAGTGCGGGGTTCACACGGGCTGCGATCATCGGTGAGGTATTGGCGCCCAGTGATGCGCTTGAGCCCGTGCTGCTTAGGGATTCCTGAACGCGATCAGATCACTGCCAGCGCGCTGTTGAGCTGATCGGTGACCAGCATGAAACCAGGAGCATGCGTGATGCAGAACTCGGGTTTGACTGCAGCGATCACCGACTGCGGAGTCACGCCACATGCCCAGAATACCGGTAGCTCATCCGCATGCACAGGCACCGCATCGCCATAGTCAGGTTTGTCGAGCGCGCGAATGCCGATCAACTCAGGCAGACCGATATGGACAGGCGCGCCATGCACGGCCGGAAAGCGGCTGGTGATTTGTATGGCTCGAATCGCATCGGCAGGCTTAAGCGGCCGCATGGACACCACCATGGGCCCACGAAAGACACCCGCGGGCTCAGTGGCGATACTGGTGCGGTACATGGGTACGTTGGTGCCACAGGCGATGTGCCGAACCGGCAGGCCCGCCTCAAGCAGGGCTTCCTCAAAAGAAAACGAGCAACCCAATACAAAACTCACCAGGTCGTCGCGCCATACCGAGTGCAGATCATCGACCTCGGCCACCAGCTCGCCATGGCGCCAGATTCGGTAGCGCGGTATGTCGGTCCGAACGTCCAGATCTCGACCCAGCGCGGGAAGGCTCGGATCGCCCGGCGCTGAAGCGGCCAGCAGTGGGCACGGCTTGGGGTTGAGCTGACAAAAGCGCAGAAAATCATAGGCCAAGGCCTGCGGCAAGATCGCCAGGTTGCCCTGCACGTATCCGGGCGCGATACCCGCGGTCGGGCCGCGGAAAGCCCCAGTACGCACGGCCAGCCTGGCCTCAAGGCCGTCGGCAAACCGGGAAGTGGTAGAGACTGAGTTCATGGGGCGCGATGGAAGCACGGTTTCACGTCTTTCGTCTAGCCTGACCCCGATACCTGATGGGGCGATCGCACAAGCGCCCCACGGGGGGCTAGCATTGCGCGGTGGATGTCCCCGTCAAACACCTCCCAAGACTCACCCAGGCAAGCGCCCCGCTGACCCAGGCGGTGGATGTCATCGATGCCGAAGGCCAACCCAGAGCGGTCAGCATTCCCGCTGAACGTGACCTGACCCTTTATGTTGATAAGCGCGAGATCATCACCCTGATGACGCTGGGTGCACACCCGGAATGGCTCACACTGGGTTACCTGCTGAATCAGCGCATGATCCGCCACGCGTACGAGCTGGAATCCATCACCGTCGACTGGTCGGTCAACGCCGCCGCAGTTCAGACGAGGTTTGGCTCGGGGACCACCCCGCGCAACAGGGGTAAACGTATCGTGACCACGGGCTGCGGGCAGGGCAGCCTGTTCGCAAGCCTGATGGATGATCTTGACAGCCTGCGCCTCGCGCCAGCCGCGGCGATCACCCGCGATACAGTCTTCGCCATCGTACAGACGATCCGCGAGCGGGATACGGTTTACAAAAACGCGGGTTCGGTACACGCCTGCGCCCTTTTCGAGGGCTCTGACCTGCGCTGTTTCATCGAGGATGTGGGCCGGCACAACGCGCTCGATTCCATCGCCGGCTGGCTCGCTCTGGGTGATTTGCAGCAACAGACAGCACCCTGGGTGCTTTACACCACGGGACGCCTCACCAGCGAAATGATCATCAAGGCGGCACAGATGGGCGTGTCCATCGTGATTTCACGCAGTGGCATGACCCAGATGGGGCTTGAAATCGCTCTGCGGCTGGGTGTGTGTGCCATCGGACGGGCGCTGAATCGGCATTTTCTGTGCTTCAGCGCCGGGCACAGGCTGATCACGGGCTGATCTCTGGGTATGCGTGAAATCCACACATCAAACTCTGGCCCGGTCATCCTGGCAGAGCTTCGATCGAGCCAAACTCGTTGACACCCAAATAGTTGAAAAGTAACGTATTGACATGGACATTGCCATTTTGGGCGGCGGGCATGGCTGTTATGCCGCCGCTGCCGACCTTACCGAAGCCGGTCATCGAGTTCGCCTGTGGCGTCGCGACACTGCAGCGCTGGCGCCCGTTCTGGAAACCGGATGCATCACCCTGAAAGATGTGGCAGGCGCGCGTGAGGTACGCATTCATCGGGTCTGTCGCGATATTGCCGATGCGGTGCGGGGCGCTGAGTTGATCGCCCTGCCGACGCCCGCAACGGCGCAGGATGATATTGCCCGACTGATGGCACCCCACCTGGCGGACGGTCAGGTGGTTTTTCTGGCACCCGGTACCTTTGGTGCCTTCATCATGCCTCGCATCGCCCGTGCTGCCGGTTCGCGCGCGCGTGTGCTCTGGGCCGAAACCGGCACCCTGCCCTATCTGGCGCGCAAACATGGCCCGCGCGAAGTCAATGTCACGGTCAGAGCCGTGCGGCTTCCCACGGGGGTTTACCCAGCCGAACACGCTCATCAGGCGCTCGACGTCATTCGTCGCGCCTGGCCCAGTGTATTGCCCTGTGGCGATGCCTTATCGGGCGCGCTGATGAACGCCGGCCCGATCATTCACCCACCGCTCATCGTCATGAATGCAGCGCCGCTGCAGCATTTCGAACGCTGGGACATCCACACCGAGGGCACGCAGCCCGCAGTGCGTACGGTGACCGATAGGCTCGATGCCGAGCGCATCGCCATCCGTGAGGCCCTGCGTTACGGCGCGCCTCATTTCCCGCTAGCCGACCACTACCGTAACGACCAGTGGATGTATGGCGACGCGCACAAGAAGCTTCAAAAATCCGGCGACTGGCGCGAACACATCGACCTGAGCACGCATCGTTATGTAACCGAGGATACTGAGTTGGGGCTGGCCCTGCTCGCATCTCTCGCTCGCTGGGCTCAGGTTGATGCGCAGCTGACCCACGGACTGTTGGCCATTACCGGAGGCTTTCTGGGACGCGACCTGCGGCGCGGTCCACGCACGCTGGAGTCGCTAGGCCTGTGGGATCTTGATCGTGCCCGCCTGCAGGCAATGCTGCACACCGGCGAAGACGCCTGAGCCCGAGCATGAGCAACTCTGCTCTACCCCGTTTTGCAGCCGCTGGTGCGGGACGCATGGGGCGCGGCATCGCATTGGCCTTCGCCTGGGCCGGTTACCGGGTATCGCTCATCGATCTCAAAACCCGCAGCCCGCAGGAATGGACTCGACTGCTGACTGACATCGACCATGAGCTGCAGACCAGCCTGAGAGCGCTTTCTGATCTGGGTGCACTGCCCGCCGATCTGATTCCGGCCATTCTTGAACGCATTGATCGGGTCAACGCTCAGGACGCTTCACGGGCACTGGCTGCGGCCGACCTGGTGTTTGAGGGCGTTCCCGAGACGCTTGAGGCCAAACGACAGGCCTTTGAGCTCATGAACCGCGAATGCCGCGACGATGCCATCCTGACGTCCACCACCAGCAGCATACTGGTCACTGAACTGACGGCTCTGGTGCGTAAGCCCGAGCGTTTTCTGAACATTCACTGGCTTAATCCAGCCTATGTCATTCCAGTCGTCGAGTTGTCGGTTCACCCTGGCACCGACCCAGCGATTCTTGAGAGGGCTCGTGGACTGATGCAGGCCATCGGCAAGATGCCCGTGGTGTGTGGCGCCACCCCCGGCTATATTGTGCCCCGGTTACAGGCGCTTATTATGAACGAGGCTGCGCGCATGATCGAGGAGGGCGCCGCCACCGCTGAAGAAATCGACCGGGCCACCCGATACGGCCTGGGCCTGCGCTTTGCCGCCCTGGGCGTTGTCGAGTTCATCGATTTCGGCGGTGCCGACATTCTGTACCACGCCAGCCGTGAGATGTCGACTTCGGTCAGCGCCGAGCGCTACCGCGCCCCCGAGGTGCTCAATCGCATGATGGCTGCCGGTGAACTGGGCCTGAAGACGGGGCACGGTTTTTACGATTATGCAGGTCGTGACGTCAACGCCTATCGACGTGACGTACTGTCGCGAACGCTCGGCATGCTGCATCACGTGGGTGGCTTCAAACCCGCCAGTCGTGACACAATTTCCTGAGTCTAATTTTTCACCCCCCTATCACGGCCCCCAGCGGCCCGAAACAGGAGTTGCTCAACATGACCATCAAGCGCCGCCACGCAATCGCCTCGGCACTGGCCACTACCCTGATACTGTCCCTGACCGGCACGGCATCAGCCCAGCAGGTCACGCTAAAGGCCGTCAACGCTTTCCAGGAGGGCACCACGTACGCCAAGAATTTCGAGGCCTTCGTCAAGAAGGTCAACGAAGAAGGCAAGGGCCTGGTGCAGATCAATTATCTGGGTGGTCCAAAGGCCATCCCGACCATGGAGCAGGGTGCAGCCTTGCGCAATGGCGTGGTCGATCTGTCTAACACTACGACCTCGTTTGTGGCCAGTGTTTCGCCCGAATCACTCAGCGTCAATTACGCCACCGTACCCTGGGCCGAGATGCGCCGTAATGGCACGGTTGAGTTTCTCAACAAACTCATGATGGAAAAAGGCCTGTACTACTTTGCCCGAACCGGCGACGGTGTGCCGTACCACATCTACCTCAACAAGCCCATCACCAAGGCCGATCTGTCGGGTCTTAAAATTCGTATAGCGCCTATCTACCGCGAGTTCTTCACGCGTCTGGGTGCTTCCGTGATGCAGGTAGCCCCGGGCGAGGTGTTTACCGCGCTTGATCGCGGCGTGGTCGACGGCTATGGCTGGCCCCTGTTGGGCATTTTTGACTTGGGCTGGCATGAAAAGACCAAGTTCCGTGTTGACCCTGGCTTCTACAACATTGAGCTGGGGGTTATCTTCAGCTCTAAAACCTGGAACAGCCTCACACAGGCGCAGAAAGACTTTCTAAACAAGCAGGGTGAATGGCTTGAAAGTCTCAATACAGACATGAAGAACGTGCAGGCGCCAGCTGAACTCAAGCGTCAGGCCGATGCCGGCATTCAGGTCATCAAGCTGCCCGAGGCCGAGGCCAAGAAGCTGCTCGATCTGTCCCTTGAAGCCGGATGGGCCGGCGTCATTGCCACCAGCCCCACCCATGGTCCCAGGCTGCGTCAGCTGATGGCCCCCTGATTCACTGCACTGCATCGTCTGGGGTAAACCTCCCGCTGCCCGCCTGAAGCTGCCGCTGATGGCGGGCCTTCCAGTTATTTGATGACACCGACACCATCGCCGCGCCGCCACAGCGCCTATGCCGCGTTGATGCGGGCCTGCGGCTTTGTCGCTGCGGCGACCGTCGCCGTGATTACCCTGCTGGTCTGCTTCGATGTCATCGGTCGTAACCTGGGGCTTAGAACCCTGCCCTGGATCAACGAAGTCACCGAATACGCACTGCCCATCGCGACCCTGTCCGCCGCTCCCTGGCTCATGTGGCGTAATCAGCATGTGCGCCTCGATCTCTTGGGCATGGTGCTGTCGCCGCAAGCACAGCGCAGAGTCGACCGTCTATCGGCCCTTCTGGGACTACTGATCAGTCTGGTGCTCGTCTGGTATGGCATTCGCACCGTCATCGACAGCTATAGCGCCGGCAGTCTGGTGCTGAAAGCTCTGGTCTTTCCAGAATGGTGGCTTTATCTGCCCTTCCCCCTGGGATTCGCTCTGCTGGCCCTTGAATGCGGTCGCCGCGTGCTGTTTCCGGGTGCGCTCACCTCAGACGAGGCGCAGGCATGATCTGGTGGCAGGGTCTCCTACTGCTCTTCGGCGTGCTGACCGTGTTATTGCTTGCGGGCCTGCCAGCCGGTATAGCCTTTCTGGCCATCAACCTGGTGGGCGCTCTGGTCTTTCTCGGTGGCGAGGCCGGGTTAATGCAGGTCGTCCGTAATGGTGTCGCCTCGGTCACGAATTTTTCACTGACGCCCATTCCTTTTTTCATTCTGATGGGCGAAATCCTGTTCCACACCGGCCTGGCCATGAAGGCCATCGACAGCTTTGATCGTGCGATTCGCGGCGTTCCCGCTCGCCTGAGTGTGGTGGCCATCGTGGCCGGAACGGTCTTCTCTGCGATTTCCGGCTCGACCATTGCCACGACCGCCCTGCTGGGCAGTCTGCTGCTGCCAGAGATGCTGCGGCGCGGTTATCACCCCCGCATGGCCATGGGTCCCATCATGGCCATCGGCGGAGTCGACATGCTGATCCCACCATCAGCGCTCACCGTGCTCTTGGGAAGCCTCGCCGGCATTTCGATTTCAGGTCTCCTGATTGCAGGTGTGGTGCCTGGCCTTCTGCTGGCGCTCATGTTTCTGGCCTGGATCATCATCAGCGCAAGCCGTGATCCGGCGCTCGCGCCCGCCTCGGCACCCGAATCGGTCAGCGGCTGGGCTCGCTGGGGACCGCTACTGGTCAACGTGACGCCCCTTGTATTGATTTTTGTGCTGGTTATCGCGGCCATGTCGGCTGGCTGGGCAACCCCCACCGAAAGCGCAGCCCTGGGCGCACTGGCGACGGTACTGGTGAGTGTGCTTTACCGATCGTTATCGTGGAAAGCTATGGCCCAGGCGCTCTCGGGTACAGCAGCCATCTCGGGCGTCATTCTTTTCATCATTATCGGTGCGACCACCTTCTCGCAGATTCTGTCATTCTCAGGCGCTACCAACGGTCTGGTCTCGCTCATCCGCGATTCGGGTCTGACACCCTGGGGCATCCTGTTGGGCATGGTGCTTATTCTTCTGGTGCTGGGCTGCTTCCTCGATCAGGTCAGCATGATGCTGATCACCCTGCCGTTTTTCATGCCGCTGGTAACGCACTACCAGTGGGACCTTCTCTGGTTTGGCGTGCTGTATCTCATCTGCATGCAGCTGGGCCTGCTGACTCCGCCCTTTGGCATGCTGCTTTTCACCATGCGCAGCGTAGCGCCCGCCAGCATTCCCACCAGCGAAATTTTTGCCGCTGTCACACCCTACGTCATCATGGGCGTACTCATGATCGGCCTGGTCTGGCTGGTGCCCGGACTGGCTACCTGGCTGCCTGCCATACTCATCGGAAAATGACCCAAGCGCCCTCCCCAGCCGACGTCGCTGAGCTGGTGCGGCCCAGCGAGGTACATCGCGACCTCTATATAAGCCCTGCGATCTTTGAGCTTGAAATGCGTGAGGTATGGGGGCGCGCATGGTTGTTTGTGGGCCATGACAGCCAGATTCCAAAGCCAGGCGATTTCGTCACGCTCGATCTCGCGGGTAAGCCCACCATCATGATCCGCCGCGAAGATGGCGGTATTTCTGTGCTGAGCAATCGTTGTGCACATAAGGGCGCGCCCATCTGCAACGCCGAAACGGGTAATGCAGGCCGCTTTCTGCGCTGTGCCTATCACGGCTGGTCATACAGGCTGGACGGCAGTCTGTTGGGACAACCCCTCAAACACGGTTATGCCAACAGTGATTTTGACCAGTCTGAGAGTCAAACCGGGCTATCGCACTGGGGAGAGGTCGCTGTGCATCGCGGCTTCGTCTTCGCCCGCGCGCTCGCCGACGGCGCCAGCTTTCAGGACATGATGGGCCAGTTACTCACCGCACTCGATCTGCTGTGCGATCGATCACCGCAAGGCCGCCTGACGATCGCAGGCGGTGTGATACGAACCCGATTCGCCGCTAACTGGAAGATCTATCTCGAAAACATCAACGATGCGGTGCATCCGGTCACCACCCATGCCTCAGCCACGCAGTCGGCTCAGGCCGTGTGGACCGCGCACGGCACCGATGCCGCGCCGCCCCTGGCCATGCGTCAGCTGCTGCCCTTCGCCTCGGGCTATCAATTTTTCGAACAGATGGGTGCGCGTCTGTTACCGCACGGCCATAGTCTTCTGGGCACCCGGCAGAGTCTGCACACCAGCTATGCTGATCTGGGCCAGTACGGTGAGGCCCTGCGGAAGGCCCACGGCACGGCACGCGCTCAGGCAGTGCTTGAATTTGCACCCCAGAACGTGGTGTTTTATCCCAACATGGCACTCAAGGGTACGCCTCAGGTGATGCGCGTACTGCGCCCCATCTCGGCTGGCGAAACAGTACTGGAAGCCTGGGCCTTTCAGCCTGAGGGGGCGCCCGCTGAGCTCTTGGAAAGCGCCCTGATGTACAACCGGCAGGTGTTCTCGCCCATGTCCATCGTCGCTCACGATGACCTGCACCTGTTCGAGCGCATGCAGCGCAGCCTCGCCGCAGACGGCAACCCCTGGGTCAGCCTGCATCGAGGGGCGGGCGCCAATCACGGGCAAGGCGCCGATCATGGACGAGGCGCTCGCAATGTAGACGGCGTCGACGAAGGTCTGCATCGCAACCAATTTCAGGCCTGGCGAAATTTCATGTCGCAGGCGCTGCCGTCATGACTATCCGCGCAGCAGTCAAGCCTCTCGGCATAAACGGCAACACAGACGCCAAATCACCCGCCTTGATGGACGTCGATCTTGAGCGCGCGCTCATCGCGTTTGTGCTGCATGAAGCACGTCTGCTGGACGAGCAGCGGCTTGAAGACTGGAATGCGCTTTTTACCCCTGACGGTTGGTACTGGCTTCCTGCCCACGCACGTCATACCGACCCCCTGCGTCAGGCATCGCATCTCTACGATGATGATCTGCTGCGCCAGGTGCACATCGCCCGGCTGCGCAGCGCGCAAGCCCACTCACAGCAGACTCCAGGCCAATGCCATCACCTGATGCAGCAGCCGCATATCGAAAGTATCGATGCCGCCGGCGGACGTTATCGACTGCGCACTGCCTTCATTTACACCGAACTTCGAAGCAGCCGCACGGTCAGCCTGCCCGGTATCGCCTGGCATGATCTGCGCCTGATCGATGGACAATTACGCATTCAACTCAAACGCGTTGACCTGCTGCATGCGGCCGAGGCCTTGCCCGCCCTTGAGTTTTATGTGTAGACGCCCGCTGTCATTCAGGCATGTCGATGAGCGTGCGCAGGCTGGTCTTCAGTGCCTCTGCGCGCTCAAGGCCAAACGGGGCCAGTACCTTGGCCTCATGTTCGCGGGCCCGCTCAATCAGACGCGACACGGTGCGCTGCCCTTTGGGCGTAATGCAAACCAGCGTCACGCGCCGGTCGCTCTCATCAACCATGCGGGTGATCTGACCGCGGGCCTGCATCCGGTCCAACAGGCGGCTGGTTGTCGGGGTCTTCATGATTGCCAACTCGGCCAGCCGACTCGTACTCACCGGACGCCCCTCGGCCAACGAGGCCAGTACGCGCCACTCAGACACGCTCAGGCCCTGGGCTCTCACCACCCGGTGAAACTCGCTCGAAATACGGTGACTGGCCTGCGCCAGCAGGGCCGCCAGATAGGTGTCGACAAAACCGGTTTGCGATGTTCGCGCCATGACGCGATTATTGACCGATCATCCCGGTGTGGGAAAGGAGTCATGCCATGCACGCCGTAAAAAACCGCTTGAGCGCCAGCGATATTCGCGCGCTCGTGCGCGAAACCGAAGTGCACAAGGCGGTCTACACCGACTCCGAGGTCTTTGACCTCGAAATGAAGCATTTGTTCTTCAACACCTGGGTCTTTGTCGGTCACGCCAGCCAGATTCCTAAACCGGGTGACTACTTCACCACGACGGTCGGGCTCGAGCCCATGGTGATGGTTCGCCACAGCGACGGCGGTGTCCGGGTGCTTTATAACCGCTGCGCGCACAAGGGGGTCAAGCTGGTCACCGACACCTATGGCAGCACCGGTAAGTTTTTTCGCTGTCCCTACCACGCCTGGACCTTTGGTACCGACGGAGCACTGCAGAACATCCCTC
>JBDLQY010000108.1:0-4686 GCA_039800325.1 Pseudomonadota bacterium
TCGCCTGCGCTGAGCCATACCCAGTCCACCGGCACGATCAACTGGGCCTTCAACTCGGGCAGCCAGACCTTTGACTACCTGGCCGCTGGCGAAACCCTCATCCTCACGTACACCGTCACCGTCACTGACGACAACACCGGTACGGCGGGCACTGATACCGACACCGTCACCATCACTATCACCGGCAGCAACGACGCACCGACGCTTGGCGTGATCACCGCGGTTTCGATCGCAGACACCAGCGGCGACGACAGCTTCACCACGACCAGCGGCACGCTCTCTGGCAGCGACGCCGACACCGGCGCAAGCCTCGCCTATAGCATCGTCGGCGGCACTTCAGGTACCTACTCGCTAGGCTCAAACAACTTCGACCGTCGCTTTATCGGCCAATACGGCACGCTTTATGTTGCGAGCACATCGATTACATCGGGCGCCAACACGACCGCAGCGGGTGCTTATGCATTCGTTCCTGACGAAGCCGCCATCGAAGGGCTGAAGGCCAATACATCGGAGTCGTTCAGTCTGAGTGTCAGTGACGGTACGCTTAATGCGGTGCAGACCCTCAGCGTCAGCATCACGGCCGCTAACGACACGCCAACTGCCACGCTCAGTTCGAGCTCGTACGCCTATACAGATACCTCGGGTGACGATGCCTTCAATTCGGTCGATGGCACGCTGGCAGTCAACGATCGCGACGTGGATGAGGCCCTGGTGGTTTCGGCTACCGGGCAGACGGCCGACAACACGCGCAACGGCTTCGATCAGCGCGTCACCGGCACCTATGGCGCGCTTTACCTCAATACCACCACGGGCGCGCACCAGTACGTGCCAGACGACAGCAAACTTGAAGCTCTGTCGGCTAACGCAAGCGACGTTTTCACCTTAACCGTCACTGAGATTGATGGGCCAGCATCCCCATCAGGTATGGCCAAGCTCAACGCCTCAGCCACACTCACCATCAACCTGACGGCGGCCAACGACCTTCCTGAGATTAGCGTGGCCGCGGGCAACAGCGCTGGCGGCGCAGTCACCGAAGCCAGTACGAATCTAGGCGCCAGCGGTACGCTTAGTGTCCTCGACCGAGACCTTTCACAGACAGTCTCGGCGACCGTGCACAGCGTGGCGGTCAGCGGCGTGACCAATGGCATGACATCGTCCACCACGGGCGTGCTGAGCATGCTGACGGTGGGCACCAACCCGGTCGTCAGCAACAGCGCCACGACGGGCACCATCAACTGGACCTTCAGCTCAGGCTCAGAGACCTTCACAGATCTGGCCCAAGGCGAGCAACGCGTGCTGACCTACACAGTACGCGCCAGCGATAACCATTCAACGCCCGCCCATGACGACCAGACGGTCGCCATCACCATCACGGGTGTCAATGACGCGCCCTCGACGACGCCAGGCGTAGTCACGGCAACTGTGCAGTCGGGCGATTCGAGCACGCTGTCGCCGTCCGGCAGCATCAGCTTTGCCGATGTGGATGCCTCTGACCGACTCACGGCCAGCGTCACGGCCAGCACCATAACGGCCACCCGTGGCACCTCTGCCATGACGCTGACGGCTGCGCAGCAAACCATTTTGCGTAATGCCCTGTCACTGGCGCTGCCGTCCACCAATACCAACACCGGCGTGGTCAATTGGTCTTACACACCCCGCCAGGTTGACATCAATTTTCTGGGCTCTGGAGAGCAGGCGGCCGTCGTGTTCACAGTCACGGTGCGCGATCCGCAGGGCGCTACCAGTTCACGCGATGTGACCGTTCAGGTCATCGGCAAAAACGATCCGCCCGCGATTACTGATGGGCCAGATGCCGTGCGGCTGAATGAGGCAGCTAACGCACTGACCAGTTCGGGCAGCCTCACGGTGACCGACCCCAATGCCAATGACACGGTCAGCGCGCAGATTCTGTCGGGCACCGTCCAGAAGAATTCGGGCACGGCAGTCGCCATGAGTGGCGCCGAACTCAGTCGTCTCAGCATCAGCCCGACAGCGGGCGTAGCCCTGCCCAATTCACAGACGGGTGCGACGCTCGGCTGGTCGTTCAATTCCGGCAGCGAGCTCTATGATTCGCTGGGTCTGGGTGAAGAGCTGCGTTACACCTGGACGATACAGGTCACGGATACCGCGCCTGTGCCCGCCAGTGATACTGAAACCGTCGAGATCACCATCGTAGGCACCAACGACGCACCGGTGCTTACGGCCACCGATGTATCAGGCAGCATCGCTGAGGCGTCGGGCACATTGACCGATTCGGGCTCGATTGCCTTCGCCGACCCCGACCTACCCGATCGCCCCACTGCCACGTCGGCTGTAAGCTCGGTCACTGCGACCCGCAACGGTAACGCATTGGCGCTCACCAACGCCCAGCGGCAGGCCATCGAAAATGCCTTCAGTATCAGCGCGGCCGCGGGCAACACCCAAAACGGCGCTATCAATTGGCAGTACAGCGTCAGCGGTACCAGTCTCGATTTTTTGGCTAGTGGTGATCAGGTCAGCGCTGTCTTCACGGTAACCATCGACGACCAAAACGGCGCATCACCCAGCCAGAATGTCAGCATCACCATTACCGGCACCAATGATGGGCCCGTGCTGGCCGATACGACTGACCCGGCAGCCGTCATCGAACTGGTCAATGCGGGCACTCAGGATTTGGCCGCGGTCTCGGGCAGCTTCAGCCTGAGTGATGCCGATGTGGGCAACACGCTGACCGCATCGGTATTGGGTAATCCGGTCGTCAAGATCAATGGCAACACCATCACCTCTGGCTTCCCGTCCGCGCTGGTTGATCCGTCAGCTTTCACCTTAGCCAACACGACGCAGGTCTCGAATGGCGGCAGTGTGGCCGTCGTCGGCTGGACCTACGATCCGGGCGCGGCCAATCTGGACTTTATTTCGGGGGGTGAATCGCTCACCGTGACCTGGACCGTTCAGGTCAGCGACGGCGCGTCGGGCACTGCCACCCAGAACGTCGTCTTTACGCTCACCGGCACCAACGATGTACCGTTGATCACGGTGGGTGCGGGCAATACCGCCAGTGCCTCGCTCACCGAGGCTGATGCGGGTCTGTTTGCCAACGGCACGCTCGCAGTGGCCGATGCCGATCGCTCCAATACCGTCGCTGTGGCGGTTCAGTCTGTGACTGCTACCGGCGCCATCGCGGGCATGGGCTCTGACAACACGGCACTGCTGGCCATGCTGTCGGTTGATTCGGGCAACATTATCGGCAACACCGCCACCAGCGGCACGATCAACTGGGCCTTCAACTCGGGCTCACAGGCCTTCAATCATCTGGCCGCGGGCGAAATCCTCACCCTCAGCTACACCGTGCGGGTGACCGACTCCAACGGCACACCCACCTCCGATGATGAGACGGTGGTCATCACCATCACGGGCACTAACGATGCACCGGTGATTAGTGTGGGCAGTGGCAACAGCGCCAGCGTATCGCTGACGGAGACCAACACCACCCTCAGCAGCAGCGGCACGCTGGCGGTCAGCGATCTCGATCACACCAACACCGTCAGCGTCAGCGTGCAGTCGGTGGCCGCCAGCGGTGCGACGGCCGGTATAGCCTCTGGCAATGCGGCGCTGCTGGCCATGCTGTCGGTTGACTCGGGCAACATCATCGGCAATGCCGCCACCAGCGGCACGATCAACTGGGCGTTCAACTCGGGTGCTGAGGCCTTCGACTACCTGGCCACGGGTGAAACACTCACCCTCAGCTACACCGTGCGGGTGGCTGACTCCAACGGCACACCGGCTACCGATGACCAGACCGTCACCCTCACGATCACGGGTTCGGATGACGCGCCCTTGATCACGTTGGGTGCGGGCAATACCGCCAGTGCCTCGCTCACCGAGGCCGACACTGCGCGCACCGCCAGCGGTACGCTCGCGGTGGTCGATCACGATTACACCAACACGGTGACGGTTGCCGTGCAGTCGGTGGCAACCAGCGGCACTGCGGCGGGGCTTAGCTCCGACAATGCGGCGCTGCTGGCCATGCTGACCGTGAATGATCCGGAGGTGGTCATCGGGCGTACCGCCACCACTGGCACGATCAACTGGGCCTTCGATTCGGGCACACAGGCATTCAACTATCTGGGCGCCGGCGAAACACTGACCCTCACCTACACGGTGCGTGTGGCTGACTCTAACCTGTCGGCCAGCACCGATGATCAGACGGTGGTCATCACCATCACGGGTACCAACGATGCACCCATCATCAGCGTGGGCAGTGGCAACAGCGCCAGTGCATCGCTGATGGAAACCAATACCACGCTCACCACCAACGGTACGCTGGCCGTGGTCGATGCCGATCGCTCTAATACCGTCAGCGTCAGTGTGCAGTCGGTGGCTACCGGCGGCGCCCTCACGGGGCTGGGTTCGAACGCTGCGGCGCTGCTGGCCATGCTGTCGGTGGACTCAAGCCCTGTGATCGGTAACACCGCCACCAGCGGCACGATCAACTGGGCGTTCAACTCGGGTGCTGAGGCCTTCGACTACCTGGCTGCGGGTGAAACACTCACCCTCAGCTACGCCGTGCGGGTGGCTGACTCCAACGGCACACCGGCTACCGATGACCAGACGGTTGTGATCACCGTTACGGGCAGCAGTGATGCCGCAGGCATTACCGAGTCCAAGATCAACACGGTCGACCCCAACGCCATGGGGGCCAGCGGT
>JBDLQY010000109.1:0-3915 GCA_039800325.1 Pseudomonadota bacterium
AAAATAGTCGGGCCGATTTGCCCGGATCGCTGCCTTAACTGGCTCCATTAGAAGCGATCATGGGTGGCTCCATTAGACCGGTCAGTGACACCAACAAAAAGGCTCCCGCGCCAGCGCTCACCGTAGCGCGTACTCGTGAGAAAAGCCATGCCCGAGGGGGCGATGGACGGCGTCCAGTGGTGCAGCGGCTGCTCGAGCCCGGGCCGGGCGGTGATGCCCTCGCCGATCCGCCCGCCGCCGTAGCGCTCGCCGTAGGTAATGACCGGCCAGCCGTAGTTGAGGCCAGGGGTGATCACATTGATCTCATCGCCCCCCTGCGGCCCGTGCTCGTGCATCCACAAGCGTCCGTCAGGGCCGATCGCCCGCGGTATCCACGACGGACGAAAGCCCTTCGCATAGTCCTCCCGGTCCGGCGAACAGATCGATCACCGGTATCGACTCCCTTATTCCCTGCATCTGTCACCAGTGTCTATGCCCTGCTCGAATCGGACTATGAGGTTGAGATTGTCGTTCGCCATCAATCGAATCTGACAACGACCCCAAGGCATAATGTACCGCCATCGAATTATTCCTGAGCGACTGACTTTGCAGAAAGATCAGCGGCACGCAGTACTTAGACCACCTGCCAGCCTGAAGCTCTGCTCGGTCATTTAATAGGTAAGCCCGAGGCTCTCACAAATGACGTGTTTGAAGCCGGCATGCGCGTATCCGGCGTGGTGAAAGCCGGACACCGGTGCGCAGGCAACACGACCATTGCGGAGCGCCTCGCGGGCTGCGGATAGCATGGCGCCCGTTGTGTACGGCAACGACGCAGCAACCGAGGCCAGTATGTTACCGAACCCGTTGCGCCGCTTATCATCGAGTATGTCGTTGACGAAGTCGGCGTCGCGCGCGAGCGCCAGTTGCTCGCGGGCGACAGGCTCAGGCTCTCGGACCTCGATAGGCAGACCCGCGGCCTGCCAGTCACGGATAACGAGCGCGGGCTTGCCGGCGCTCGGCGGATAGGAGCTTGCGTCTGCAACCATGGCGTCGCAAGAGAAGACGGGCATCGTCGGCGAGGTGAGATGGCTCGAGTTCATAGTCGAAAGATTCGGGGCTTAAGTTTAACCGTGTGAGACTTACACATCCAGTACAGGCGCCGGTCTGCCTATCTAATCTTTGGGCGTGCTGCGCTTTCCTCACGGGGCCGACCTTCTGCGGTAGGGGTGTCTACATACCTATCTGGCACCCCCCATACCCCGCCCGCATGACGAGCCAAGAGATCGCCGATCTGGTGGGCGCAAGGCACGACAACGTAAAGCGCGCGATCGAACGGCTCGCTGAGCGGGGCGTAATCGAATTGCCTCCAACGGAGGAGATGTCAACGGCGACCAAACCCGTAACTGTTTACCGCTTCGCCGGTGAACAAGGCAAACGCGACAGCATCGTGGTCGTGGCGCCGCTATCCCCAGAGTTCACCGCTAGGCTGGCCGATCGCTGGCAAGAGCTTGAAGGCGAGCACCGCCCCATGACCCGGCTGGAGTGGGCGAGGTTGCAAGTCCAGCAGGTGACGGAGCGAGAGACTGTCCCACCGTCAGATATCGCCGCCGTCTACTCCCCCTACCCTTTACATGATTGCCGGGATGGATGGCGGGACATCAGAAAAATTTATTTCACTTGACTTATTGGCGGAGAGAGGGTCCGCTTAAAAACTGTGTCACCGCGTGTCATCGCATCGCCATTCCCTAAATTTTCCCTTTAAAGACCAGCATCTAGTTGAACCAAAGCGTGTCAAGGCATATCATCCAAGTTCAATTTTTTGGGTATGTATTTTGGTATGCCAAAAATCGCCAAGGAACTCTCCGCACTCGAGGTCAAACGACTCATCCGACAAGGCTGGCATGCCGTTGGCGGTGTGGCCGGCTTGCTGCTCCAGATCCGAGAACCATCCCAGCAAGGCGCTCCCCTCGCCCGCTCTTGGATACTTCGTCTAAGAGTCGCTGGACAACGTCAGCTTATCGGGCTTGGCCCGTACCCGCAGGTTTCGCTCGCCGAGGCACGCGAACAGGCCAAGAAGCTGTCACTAGAAGCGCGAGGCGGGGTCAATCTTTTAGCCCGTAAGCGTGCTGAACGCAATGCTTTGATAGCTGCCGCTTCACGTAACAAGTCCTTCCGGGACTGCGCCGAGGCGTACATCGAAGCACACGCCTCGGACTACACCAACGACAAGCACCGCAAACAGTGGGCGTCGACCCTTGAGGCTTATGCGTACCCGGTCATAGGAAACCTACTGGTAGCCGACATCACCATGCGCCATGTGCTGGACGTATTGGGGCAGGAAACCGTGCATCGCAACGGAACCAGTGGCCGGCTCTGGGACATCAAGACGGAAACAGCGAAGCGCACGCTGGACCGTATCCGCACGGTGCTGGACTACGCGACGGTCAACGAGTACCGGTCGGGCACCAACCCAGCGATATGGAAAGGCTATCTCGACACCCTATTGCCCTCGCCTCGCGGACTAAAGGAAGTAAGGCACCAGCCTGCCATCCCCTACGAGCAGATTGGTGACTTTATGGCGCAGTTGCGCCGTAATACCAGTGTCAGCGCTAAGGCGCTGGAGTTCTTGATCCTGACAGGCGTTCGATCAGGATCAGTGCGGTTGGCTGACTGGTCTGAAATCGACTTGGCTAAGAACCTATGGATCATCCCGGCCGAACACACCAAGGCCAAGCGGGAGCACAGGGTCCCGCTGCCGCTTCAGGCAATCGAGCTTCTGCAGTCGCTACCGCAGGCGGCAGGAACCGAAAAGGTGTTCCCAAGCCCCAGCGGAAAGGCGCTGTCAGACATGGCGCTCAGCCAACTGATGCGCGGCATGCGGGAGCGGGGTGAACTGACAGTCGATGCCGTGCCGCATGGCTTCAGATCCACGTTCCGAGACTGGGCAGCCGAGCAAACCAACTACCCGGACGAGATCCGCAAGGCCGCGTCGGGTCATACCGTGGGGGACGCGGTCAAGGAGGCGTATCAACGAACGGACTTGCTTGAGAAGCGCCGGCAGCTAATGAACGAGTGGGCCAACTTCCTTGACAAGCCGTCGACACCGAAAACGGCCAAGGTCACACCGATCAGGAGGAAGGCATGAAGTGGCCGGACGACCCAGATCTACCGCTTAACGTGCGAGAGAGGTTGGATGCGCGACTCACAGAGTTCGTTGAGGCGGATCCCAGCCCCGACGGCGGAAAAGACGGTGCGGCAGTTCAAAATCTGGTACTAGACCTGTTCGCCATCTACATAAGGGGGACAGGCGGCGACGAAGAAGAGGCTCGGCAGTGCAACCTCATTTTCACTGGGATGAACTGGGATACCGACAACCCGAGACTGGCTCACGCGCAGAAGTACATCAATCGCTTGTTTTCCGGACGATTATCCGAGGCGCATTCCTACATTGACACAGCACTCGCGCAGCGCGCTGAAGACGACGCAGCCGTAGGCAAGGCCGCCATTGCTGCGGCTGGCGCTCAGGGCGGAAAAACAAAGAACAAAGCATACGCGATCGCGATCGAACAAGCGCTGGCGTATTACAGGGAGAATCGCGCGAGGTACAAAAACAAGAAGGCTGCCGCTGCCGATCTAGAACATCGATTCCCTCCGGTGAAGTTCAAGACGTACCGCCGCTTACTCAGCAAGGTATGACGCAAGCCCTAGAATAATAATTTCGTTTGTTACGGTACCCCTAGCGTAACGGAATCTCGCTTTACCCCGAAGTTACAGATTCGTAATCTCGCAGCGTCGCAACAACTGCTGTCGGGGTTCACCGTGAATCATGTTGAGTTTAATCGCTTGCCTGATGAAGCATTCATTAGGCTGCACCTGTTAATTGCCTGGGGACTCATCCCTTTCAGTGTTTCAACGCTGTGGCGGCGGGTCCGCATC
>JBDLQY010000110.1:0-16976 GCA_039800325.1 Pseudomonadota bacterium
ACCGAATTGAAGTCTGGCATGAGATGCGACATGGTTGACTCGCTAGAGCAGGGGTGAGGCGCCCAGTTCAGCGGCTGATGCGTGTTGTCTGAAAAGCGAGAAGAGGCCCCGTCCTACAGACCAGGCAGTGTCGGGTTCAGGGCTCCAGGGAGTACGTGCCTGCCATTGCGCATCGTCCACCAGTGCGTTCAGCCGGCCGGTTGTGCAGTCGAGTTCGATCAGGTCGCCTTCCTGAAGCCGACAAATCGGCCCGTTCAGAGCGCTGTCCGGGCTGAGATGAATGGCTGCCGGAATCTTGCCCGAGGCACCTGACATTCGTCCGTCAGTGACCAAGGCCACCCGGTAACCTTTGTCTTGCAGAGCGCCCAGTAGAGGCGTCAGCTTATGCAATTCAGGCATTCCGTTAGAGCGCGGACCCTGGCCACGAACCACCGCGACAAAATCACGTTCGAGTTCGCCGCTCTTGAAACGTTGCGCGAGCGCTTCCTGGCTGTCGACCACGACGGCGGGTGCGGTGATCTGTTGATGCTTGGCGGCTACGGCCGAGACCTTGATGACCGCGCGACCCATATTGCCGGTCAACAGCCGCAGGCCACCGTCTGTGCTGAACGGGTTGTTAAAAGGCCGAACAATCTCGGGTGCGAGACTGTGTGGGGTCGCCGGCTTCCAATTCAGGCCGCCACCCTGAAGGGTGGGTTCGACTGCAAAACGATGCAGGCCGCGTCCTAGCACCGTCGACACGTCGTCGTGCATGAGGCCGGCTGCGAGCAGCTCTCGAATTAAGAAGGGGACGCCGCCCGCCGCGTGAAACGCATTCACATCAGCCGACCCGTTTGGGTAAACGCGCGCCAGTAATGGCACGCAGGCCGATAGATCAGAGAAATCATCCCAGTCGATGATGATGCCGGCTGCTCGTGAAATGGCCACCAGGTGCAAAGTGTGATTGGTTGAGCCGCCGCTCGCTAGCAATCCGACGATGGCGTTGACGATGCTACGTTCGCAAACGATTTCACCGATCGAAAAGGCCAGATCACCCGACCGAAGCTGGGCGACTGCGACCTCGACGGCCGCGCGATCAAGGGCGCGACGTAGATCAGTGCCCGGATTGACGAAGGATGAACCCGGCAGCTGCAGCCCCAGGCACTCGAGCAGCATCTGATTGGAGTTAGCCGTCCCAAAAAACGTACAGGTGCCTTCGCCATGGTAAGAGGCCTGCTCGGCGGCCAGCAAGGTCTCACGATCCAGCTTGCCCAGGGCATATTCCTGGCGGATGCGTGACTTTTCGTCATTGGCCAACCCGGTGGTCATCGGGCCTGCGGGAATAAACAGCACGGGCAGATGCCCAAACTGTAGGGCACCCATCAGCAGGCCTGGAACGATCTTGTCGCAGACGCCCAGCAGCACAGCACCCTGGAAGACATCGTGAGACAGCGCAACGGCTGTCGACAGGGCAATCACATCGCGCGAAAACAGCGACAGCTCCATCCCCTCATAGCCCTGGGTGACCCCGTCACACATCGCGGGCACGCCGCCTGCGACCTGCGCGCTGGCGCCCATGTCGGTAGCCATCTTGCGGATTCGCTCCGGATATCGCTCGTAGGGCTTGTGCGCCGACAACATATCGTTGTACGCGGTCACGATCGCCAAGTGCGCAGATTTGGGTGAAAGCGCTTTCAAGCGTTCGCTAGAAGGAATAGCCGCAAACGCATGGGCCAGGTTTGCGCAGCCCATGCGCTGCTGGCCACGCTGCCGGGATGAGGCTTCCTTAATATTGGCGAGGTAGTGGGCTCGGGTGGCCGCGCTTCGCGAGGCGATACGTTCGGTGACTTTGACCAGACCAGGATGCAGCTCAGTGTGCATGGGCGCTTTCCTCAAGCCAGATGTACAACGGGCAGCTCGCCTGGTGCATCAGCAGGGAAGCGGGCCAGTTGCGATCGGGTGCTTCCAAAGCTCGGCGCAGTGCCTGCTGCTTGGCAGCACCCGCAACCGGCAGCACCAGCGCCTCTGCGCGTAAAAGCTTGGCGAGATTCAGACTTACGCGGTCAACAGGAGCCTCTACGGGCCTGGAATAAAGCCTGACTGCATGATAAGCGGGCCGGGCAGAGTCACTGAGCAAGTCATCACAGGCGGCTTGCGCAAAGATCGAGGCGAAGTGGCCATCCTGTCCAAGCCCCAAAATCCCCACGCTGATCTCAGGCAGGCCATCGCTTGCAAGATTGGCTGCGTGTGCCAAGTCCTCGACATCTCCGATCACCTGGTCGTGGATAGGCGTGAAGCTGATGAACTCTGCCTGTCGGGCATGTCCGCGAAGCAGCCATTCGCGAATGCGTGCACTGTTACTAAGCGGATGCAGGGCACCGACCGAACGCTCATCCACCAGCATCACCGACACCCTTGACCAGGGCAGGGGGAGTTCAGATAGGTCAATCAATAGCTCGCGTGGCGAGCGTCCACCTGAGACGGCCAGTACCGCGTTACCTTGCCGATCAATCGCCTCACAAAGTCGCGAGGCGACAAACCCGGCGAGCTCGCCTCTGAACCGCTGGGAGTCTTGCGCGACACGGATGCGCAGATGGTCATGGCCAAACTGCAGCGGATTGATCATCACGCCCAGGTCTCCTCGTGCCAGGCCAGGCCTTGACTCGCGATCAGGGCTGAGGCGCTGGCGGGGCCCCAGGTACCTGCTGCATAGGGCCGGGGACTTGTACCGGACTGACGCCAGGCATCAACGATCGGATCGATCCATGCCCAGGCCGCCTCGAGTTCGTCCCTTCGCATGAAATGGGTCAGTCGCGAGCGCGTTACATCAACCAATAGGCGTTCATAGGCCTCGGCGCGGCGAGACGTAAAGGCTTCGTGTAAATCAAGATCCAGCGACACTGGGCGGCGTTTCATTCCAGAGCCAGGCTCCTTCATGAGCATCTGCAGGCGTATTGATTCTTCTGGCTGCAGGGTGATGATGAGAAGGTTCGATCCGCCATCGGCATCGCCAAAGGGTGAAAAGGGAGGCTTGGCAAACTCGATGACAATTTCAGAGCGTCTCGCCTGCAGGCGCTTACCGGTTCGCAAGAATATGGGCACGCCCGCCCAACGCGGATTGTTGATCTGAGCGCGAATGGCCACGAAGGTTTCGGTGTCGCTGGTGGCCGGAACACCCTGCTCGGCCAGGTAAGCACGGACCGCTTCACCCTCGAGCTGCCCCTCGCGATACTGGCCGCGCACCGTATTGTGGGCGACTTCTTCAGGCGTCATACGTTTAAGGGAGCGAAGCACTTTCAGCTTCTCATCGCGAACATCGTCGGGTTCAAGTGAGATCGGCGTCTCCATGGCAACGATGCACAGCAACTGCAGCAAATGGTTTTGAACCATGTCGCGCAGCGCGCCTGTGCCATCGTAGAACGCTGCACGCGAGCCCACACCGAGGGTTTCGGCAACCGTGATCTGTACCCCTTTGATATAGGGGGCGCGCCAGAGGGGCTCAAGGATGGAGTTGCCAAAGCGAAGAACCATCAGGTTCTGTACCGTCTCTTTGCCCAGGTAATGGTCAATGCGATAGATCTGGCGCTCTTGAAAATAGCGCGCTACTTCGGCATTGATAGCCTGAGCCGACCGCAGGTCATGCCCGAGTGGCTTTTCAAGAACGACTCGCGAGTCTTCGTCGATAAGGTCGGCCGATCGCAGGCCTGCACAGATTCGCGTGAAAAGCGACGGGGCGGTGGCCAGGTAAAAAACCCGGGTCTCGCCCTTGCGGCAGACTTGCGCCAAGGCGGCATAGCCTGCATCGTCGTTGACATCCAGACACAGATATTGAAGCCGCTCGAGAAAGCGCTGCCAACCACCCTCTTGAGCAGGATCATCCTGAATAAACGCCCGAGAGCGCTCCGACACCTGACCACGAAACGCCTCTGACGACATGACTTGGCGCCCCAGTGCCAGGATTCGGCACGTTGAGGGAATGCGGTCATGTATGTAGGCCATGTAAAGGGCGGGCAGCAGCTTTCTGAAGGACAGATCGCCGGTGCCGCCGAAAATGACGATGGACAGTTCAGATGTGGAGGCGCTCATTGGGCTCTTATATCAGACGGGGATGACGGCGGTGCTGAAGTAGACGTTATCGATCCACAAGGACTCGCCGGAGCCGCCACTGGAGGTGGCGCTGGCCAGGATGAGTTGGGCGATGTGCTCGCGAGTGGTCAGCCCGGTGAACTGACTTAGCGGGATGTCCAGGCTGACCCACTGGTGGGTAGCGATGGCATTGCCGTTGGCTGCATTGAAGACGATTTCATGTTCAACGTTATCGCCATCGGGGGAGTTGGTTCCCCAAACGCCGTTAGCACCGAAGTCGACCAGTTTGATCTTAAAGTCGGCAGACGAATCAGTTCGCCAGACGTCGATATGGAAGGTGTCCATGTCGGCGATGTTCAGGGTCTGGGCGGGCTCGATGCCGATGAAGTTCAGACCGGTGTACTTTTTAACGGTGTTGCCATTCAGGGTCACGTCATCAGGGCCGGTGACTACATCCCAGCTGGTGGACCAGGTCGAGCTGACGGCATCGGTGAAGGTGTTGCTGAACAGCGACTTGACGTTGGCGGCGCTCTCGGTGGGCGCGGTGGGCGCAGCCGTCGGAGCGGTGGGTGTGGTGACCGGAGCTTTACTGAAGTAAACGTTATCGATCCACAAGGACTCGCCCGAGCCGCCCGCTGAGTTGGTGCTGGCCAGGATGAGCTGAGCGATGTGCTCGCGTGTGGTCAGCCCGGTGAACTGACTCATCGGGATATCCAGGCTCACCCACTGGTGGGTGGCGATGGCATTGCCGTTGGTGGTGTTGAAGATGATTTCGTGCTCTTTGTCGTCACCGCCACCGTTCCAAACGCCGTTGGGGCCGAAGTCGACCAGCTTGATCTTGAAGTCGGCAGACGGATCGGTGCGCCAGACGTCGATATGGAAGGTATCCATATCGGAGGCGTCCAGGGTCTGGGCGGGTTCGATGCCGATGAAGTTCAGGCCGGTGTACTTTTTAACGGTGTTGCCATTCAGGGTCACATCATCAGGGCCGTTGACCACATCCCAGCTGGTGGACCAGGTCGAGCTGACGGCATCGGTGAAGGTGTTGCTGAACAGCGACTTGACGTTGACGGCGCTCTCGGTGGGCGCGGTGGGCGCAGCCGTCGGAGCGGTGGGTGTGGCGGGCGCCTGATAAACCCTCACATAATCGACCTGCATTACGTAAGGCGACGACGGCGTCAAGGTCGTCATGTATCCGTTACCCCCAAGTACACCGCCCACCGCGACGTTCATGAGCAGGTAAAACGACTTGTCAAATGGCCAGTCATCGGGGCCCGCATTCGGCGCCTTTTCGTAACTGAAGTAAGCCGTGTTCTGGTCGCCGTCCACGCCGATCAAAATCTCGTCAGGTGACCACCACAATTGGTACTTATGCCATTCCTCGACTGAGGTTGTGAGATAGGTAGCCTCTTTGGTTGAGGTATCGCCGAAGTCATTCGGGTAGTGGAGGGCGGCTTGCACCGTTTTGTCGTTGAAGTACTTTCCTGACCATTCGACGATATCAATCTCGCCGGATGCCGGCCATATTCCTTGCTCGCCCAGCATCCAGATGGCTGGCCACGCACCCGCCTCGGCAGGTAGTTTTGCACGGACTTCAACATAACCATAGGGCGCGAGATTCATCCCCTGGGTGGTGATCCGAGCTGAGGTAATGCCGGTTGTAAAGGTATTGGCCCCGTCCGATGTATTGGTCGCTGTGTCGTTGGCTCGGGCTGCAATATTCAGCACACCATTCTCTACCCAGACGTTATCAGCGTCCTTGGTGTAGTACTGCGCCTCCTGGTTGCCCCAGCCCGGAATATCTTTTTTAGAGCCGTCACCGAGATCGAACCTCCAGATATTGGCATCTGGAGTCCCATTCGTTGTGAACTCATCTCTGAACGCGAGTACATAGCCTGCAGGAATCGGGTCTGCGGGAATATACTGGGGGCTGTCGACAAACCGAATGTCGTCGATGTAGTACGTGCGCTCAGTCGCTGGAACGGTTCCAACGGCGGCCTGACCGTCTGCGCCTCTTCCGTTATTCCAATCGACGTAAACCGAAATCTTGTCGTACTCGACGCCCGCCGCGAGGGGGGGCTTAGCTTCTTTACCCAAGGCCTCAACCCAGCGCATAGCCGGTTTTGAGAAATCGAAGGTCAGCGTATTCCAGCCCGCCTGCGTGATCGTGGCTTCGGCATGTACATAATTCGCGTCGCTTTCGCCGCTGGAGTCGGCTACCTGCATTCGAACAACGCGACCCACGCCCTCTGCGTCTGACCAGATGCGTGCGCTCATCAGGGTTTTACCCGTCGCAGCATCGAAGGGAATGCTGTCAACGATGTAGTCCTCTCCCTCACCACTACCGATCGACTCGCTTCCGAGCGTTGCGCCGGCGTAAAAACGGGGCGAGGGCGCCTCTACGTAGCGCACGACTTGATTATTAGTATTGGAAGGGTCCACCACGACCGATGCATAGGCACCGTCCCAGCTGGGTAACACAGTGTCGACGGTCAGCGATTCGAAGTCCAGGCTGGTGAATCCGCCTGTAATCGGCCCCGGGCCGGATGGGGTTAAAGGGTCTGCGGGCTTAAGTCCTGCTGTGTCGCCGAAGCTGATGTTGTCAAAGTAATAGACAGTGTCGTCGGGGTTGTTATTGAAGTCCGGAAAAAGGCTTATCTGGTCGTAGCGTACTTTTGGATCGAGCGAGATCGCGATCGACTCGCCATAGACGGCCACAAACCGCTTGGCGGGGGTGTTAAAGTCAAAGGTCAGCTTCTGCCATCCGGCGCTGGTTGTGGTCGTTTCCGCCTCTACAAATCCGCGGTCGTCGCGGATCATCATTTCCGAGTCGAGCAGATAGCGACGAACCTGACCCGCATCACTGCTGGCCAGCTGCATGCGCATGGGAATACCGGCCTTGGGCGCATAAACCCAGACCGAGATCTCGCTATTCGCAGCATCAATGGGTATGGTTCCCACGCCTAACATGGATTCTGTTCCTGTGCCCACGGTGACGCCGGCATAAGGCATTGCAGTCGCAGATGGTTTGACTACACGCAGCGCCTTGCTGCCATCTGAAAGGGCTACGATTGAACTATTCGCGCCCTCAAAGGCGAAAGATCGCGATCCCGTTGCGTCAAAGTCAAACAAGCGAGGTATGACCTTAAGGCTAAGGCTCTCCGCTGGGCCGAGTCCGGCAAGCCAGCCCTCCCTGAGTTGTACGTTCAGTTGATCACCGACTTCACCGTCTACCCGTACTTCGAGTTGGTACTGTTGGTCGGTGATAGCCTTCAGGCCGATAAAGCTCAGTTTCGAATCGAGGGCGAAGTCATCAGCCGTCAGAGGGTCGGGAGTCTTATTGAAGCTGACCAAAATACGGGCTATATCGCCACGTGAAAGACCGCCAGACTTGGGAAGATCCAAAAACGTTAAACTCGCACCGGCCGTCACTGTATCCAGCTTCAGCGTCGACCCTTCGGGTGGCTTCACCTCATCGGTGGCCAGAACCTCTACCTTCTTGGCTTGCATGCCCGGTGCAATTTCCAGCAGACCCGCCGCATCGGAAGCGCGCTTGGCAAGGCTGTCGCCCGTGAACGAGCTCACCATGGCCTGCGCACTCAGTTCGCCCGCGGCGACTTTTTGAAGATTGGCTGAGGCGTCGCCCTGAGCCACCATCTGCACCGCTGCAATGACGCTAAGCGCCTGCTGCGCATTACCTGATTTGGCCGCGTCAGTCATCATCACGTGGGTGGAGGCCGCGACCATAGCAATGGCTTCGGTGGCTCCGGTGGCCGCCTCGCGTTTGCCTTCCGGCAGGCTTTGCACGGCCGTGTTCAGAACCGCCTTGATCGTATTGGTATCGCCCAGGTTAACGCTGCCGCCCTGATTGATTCGGGCGACCAGAGCGCTGGCAATGTCCAGAGAGGTCTCACCGGTTTTGCCCGCGCCAGTCAGAAGACTTTCACCCATGTCCATCAGGTTTGAGACACTGGTCGCGACGGCCTTGACCTTGAGTGCAAACGCGCTCTGCTCGCCCCCTTTTAACGCGCTTTCGACGGGGTCAAGCGTAAGAAGGTCAGCACCCTCGATACCCAGGGCTTTGGTCACATCACCAAGCGCCGCCCCCAGCGTCTTGATCGGGTCGGCTGCCATGGCTGCCGCCACCAGCGTGGTCAGCGGCGTGATGACGGTTGAGCCCGCCGGGCTCATAAAGCTGTTGGTCACGGCCTCTTCTTTGCCGTCGGATCGGGTGTAGACACCACCCTGCGACCGCAGCGGTCCACCGTTGGCGTCGATAACAAGTTCGACCTTGCCCGCGGCGTCGGTGGTTCCCTGTGGCTCGTTGGCATCCATGACCCCGTCTCGGTCGTTGTCCTGCCAGACCTGGGCATTTTTGATGTAACCGTTGATGAGCTCGATCGGTGTGGGCTGCTTTGCGACACCCGCTGATGATCGTCCGCCAGCTCCGCCCGCGACGAGTCCGGCGACCGCGACACCGCCGAATAGGGTTGCCAGGTTGACCCCAGGCGCTGCAGCCGGTGCTGCAGCGCCACCCACTGCGGCAGCGCTGCCCGCCTGAGCAAGCAGCACCGGCTCGGCGCCGGCCTGGGTTCCTGTCAGCGATGCGGCGTCGTCTGCAAAGCTCGGTATATCGGCTTCATGGCTGGCAGAGTGATTGCCAGCGTTTGTTTCGAGGTCAGCTCTCAGGGCCTCTTCGGCGTCATCCCAGAGCTGTCCCTGTAGACGCGCACGTTTGGGCCTGACAAGGCCTGCATCGAGCATGGGTACCGTTTTGGACGCATCGAGCGGCAACTCAGCACCACGCTTTGCGCGTTCGACACGAGACGCTCTGCTCGACGTGGCAGGGCTGTGTCCGGATGTGGGCGAGACGCTGTGCGAGGGGTTGCGGTCGGTACTCATGAACGATCTCCTTGGAATTCTCGACGAACCTGGTTCTTGCGATCAGGTACTGATGTGGAATACAGGTACAAAATCTTGGGTGCGCGCAAAAACTGCACACATTGGGCAAAAGGACGCCGGGCAACGCGCAAGCCTGATAGACAGGCCTGGTCCCGCCATGCGGGAGCAATCTGGTTTGCAATTGCAGACTCAGCAGCCCGTGGGGAACTAAACCGATATGAAACCGGTTTCATGACTAACCGATTTAACAAGGGTGTCATGTCAGGGCGACCTCCAGGGACGATGGGATGCGATTGCCTGCTGGGTCGAACCAATGGCAGTCCCTCTCATCAACCGACAGGCTCACCTCGCTTCGGGCAAGCGGCAGTGAGGACGAGGCCGATACCCGCACGCTGATCATCGATTGCACTGCCTGCATCGTGCAGTGAAGCAGTACCGAGTCCCCCAGATGCTCAAGACGGTCGACACGAACCGTAAGCGGTGTTGAGTACGCGGGTCGTAGCTGCCACGCCTCCGGGCGAACTCCCAGGGTGCTGGCCTTGGCGGGAACGCCATGTCTTGCGCAAAAACCTGAGCACACCGCGGGGTCCAGTCCGTGTTCTGCAGCAGCACCCTTTCCAGAGGCTGCTGCGATGGGCAGCAGGTTCATGGTCGGTGAGCCTAAAAACGCAGCCGCAAAGGTGTTCACTGGTGCCCGATAAAGCGCCAGGGGCGCACCCTGTTGAACCACTCTTCCGCCCTCGAAGAGCGCGACCCGTTGCCCCAGTGTCATGGCTTCGGTCTGGTCGTGGGTCACGTAGACCATGGTCGTCCCCAGGGCCTCATGCAGACGTGATAGTTCGAGCCGCATCTGAGTGCGCAGACCAGCGTCCAGATTCGAAAGAGGCTCGTCAAACAGAAAGACCTTGGGCTGTCGCACGATGGCCCGTCCAATCGCTACGCGCTGACGTTCGCCGCCGGACAGCTGCGCAGGCAAACGGTCAAGCAGATGTCCAATATGCAGAATATCGGCCGCGCGTCCAACAGCCGAACGGATACTTGACCGATCAGCCCCCGCTACCTTCAGCGAAAAGCCCATGTTGTCGGCGGCACTCATGTGGGGATAGAGGGCGTAATTCTGAAACACCATGGCGACGCCACGATCGGCCGGCGGTAAGGGGTCAGCACGGACGCCGTCAATCCAGATTTCTCCCGCGCTTGGGGTCTCGAGTCCGGCGATCATGCGTAGCGTGGTCGTTTTGCCGCAGCCCGACGGGCCGACGAAGACCATGAACTCGCCGCTGGCAATATCGAGGTCGATGCCGTGCAGCACATCGGCCTGACCGAATCTCTTGCGAAGCCCTTTGATCTGAACGCGTGCCACGGTCCTGATCTCAGTGCGTGTTGTTGTCTGTCGTCGGTCGTGCAACGCCCTTACGTTGCCGTGCCAGCAGCTTAGCGTACCAGTGCGCACTGGCCTTGGGCGTGCGTTCGAGCGTTTCATAGTCGGTGTAGACGATGCCGAAACGACGCAGATAGCCTGAGCTCCACTCAAAGTTATCCATCAGACTCCAGACGAAATAGCCCGCCATAGGTACACCTTGTCGAGCAGCCTCATCGACGGCTGCAATGTGCGTCGCCAGATACTCAACGCGCTCGCGATCGATGACCGCACCGTCGACCAGTTTGTCTGGGAACGCTGCTCCGTTTTCTGTCACGAAGATGGGAGGACAGACCCAGTCGCGGTTCAGGCGAACCAATAACTCGGTGAGGCCAGCCGGATAAATCTCCCAGCCCATATCGGTCACGGCGGCGCCCGTCTTTGTGGCCGACCAGGGGTCGCCGGTGGAAGCGAAGTTGCGCGTGTAGTAGTTCACCCCGATGAAGTCCAGCGGCTGCGTGATCACCTTAAAGTCATCGCCCAGTACCACGGGTGCGTCGCTGCCGAAATGTTCAAGCACATCCGCTGGATAATGGCCCTTGAGCAGCGCATCCATGTACCAGCGATTAATCTGCCCGTCATCCAGCCTGGCTTTGGCGATGTCGGCGGGTGCATCGGTCAGAGGGTGAATGGGCGACATGTTCAGCACGATGCCGACCTTCGCCGGGCAGCGGGCGCGGATTGCCTGCGCGGCCAGGCCGTGTGCCACCAGCAGGTTATGCGCCACCTGTAGTGCCAGTTCGCGTGATTTGAGACCTGGCGCGAAAACCCCATGCTCATGCCCCAGCATCGCGATGACCCAGGGCTCGTTGATGGTGGTTATGGTCGGAACACGATCGCCCAAGTGACGTGCGATCACGTCCGCGTAGTCGGCAAATCGGGCAACCGTCTCGCGTCCATACCAGCCGCCGTACCGATGCTGCAGACTCAAGGGCAGGTCCCAGTGATACAGGGTTGGATACGGCTCGATACCTCGCTGCAGTAGCCCGTCCACAAGTCGCTGATAAAAATCCAGGCCCTTGCCATTGATCATGCCGTCGCCATTGGGCTGCACGCGCGGCCAGGCGATAGAGAATCGGTAAGCGGAAACGCCCAGCGAAGCGATGAGGTCGAGATCCTGTTCGAGTCGATCAACGTGTTCGCAGGCTCGCAGACCATCGCTTGCATCCAGGATTGCGCCCGGTCTGCGACAGAACGCATCCCAGATGGATTGGCCACGTTGATGATCCGAGGATGCCCCCTCGATCTGGAATGAACTGGTGGCCACGCCCCAGACGAAGTCGGGAGCCAGGTGTATCAGGTCGGGGAAGTCATGCTGAGTGAGTTCCACGGTATCTCCAGAGATTGATCGACATATCGGTTATCCGCGAACGGCGCCCGCCGTGAGGCCAGCCACCAGTCGACGCGAAAAGAAAACAAAAAGAATCAGCAAGGGCAGTACTGCTACCGCCGAGCCGGCCATCAGCGCACCCCACTCGGTATCTACGGGGCTCTGCATAGCGCGCAGGGCCAGTGGTAGCGTGTATCGCTCAAGCGAACGCATCACGACCAGCGGGCCCATAAAGTTGTTCCACGAGGCTACGAAGCTGACCAGTCCCAGGGTGCCCAGCGCAGGGCCCATCAGGGGCATAACCACCGAGCGATAAATACGCCACTCGCTACATCCGTCCAGTCGGGCTGCCTCAATGAGTGCAGGCGGAATGGTGCTGCTGATGAATTGGCGCATCAGAAAGATGCCGAAGGCACTCGCGGCTCCAGGCAGGTAGAGCGCTCTCGGCTCATCAAGCCAGCCGATGGCGTCGATCAGAAGAAAATTTGAAATCATTCCAAGAAACGGCGGCACTAGCATCACACCCAGCACACCGGCAAACAAAAGTTTTTTGCCTGGAAACTCGTACACGGCGAAGGCATAGCCGCCCATCGAGCAAAACAGCAGGGTCAGTGCAGTGCTCAAACAGGCCACATAAAGGCTCCAGCCCAGATTGGTCCAGAACGGAATACGGGCCGTGAGAATGGCAAAGTTCGCCTGGAGCTGGTCGCCAAAGAACAACGGCGGAGGCACCTGAAAGATGTCGGTTCGTGACAGAGTCGCGTACACGAACATGAAATAAAACGGGGCCAGCATCAGCAGGGCGCCTGCGCCGACCAACAGCCATGCAGCCGCCTGCGACATGCGCCCGGCAGCGTGATTGGCTTGTACTCCGGCGGTCATGTCCGAGCGTCCCTAAACACGCGCCTGACGGCGAGGGTTAAAGCGGCCATCAGAACCACCAGCAGCCAGGACATGGCACTGGCTGCACCAAAATCGGAAAATTCGAAGGCACTGCGATACAGATACATCGCCGTGGTCATGACCGCTTGATCGGGGCCGCCGCGGCCGCCCGATAAAATGAAGGGCTCCTCGAACAGCTGCATGCCACCGATGATGGATAGCGTCACACCAAAAAACATCACCGGTTTCAGCAGCGGCAGGGTTACGTAACGAAAGCGCTGCCAGACGCTGGCACCGTCGAGTCGAGCAGCCTCATAGAGCTCGCCTGGAATGCCCTGCAGGGCTGCCAGATACAGCAGGGTATTGAAGCCGACGAAGCGCCAGAACACCACCATGGAGACCGCTGGCCGGATTCGGTCTGGATCGTTGAGCCAATCAATGGGCTCAGTTGGCAGCCATGAACCGATCAGGGGGAGTTGGGTCATCTGCGAAATGATCAGGTTCACCAGACCGAAGTCGCGCGATAACAGCGCCGTGAACATGATGGCGACCGCGACGGTCGATGTGATATAGGGCAGGAAGTACAACGCAGCCAGCAGATCGCGTGTACGACGCCACTGCGCATGGATAAAGCATGCAAGGGGAATCGCTACCAGATGCTGCGCAGCGCCGGAAGTGACAGCAAGCCATGCGGTATTGCCCAGCGACTGCCAGAACCACGGATCGGTCATGACGAAGACGAAATTGTCGGCCGCGACGAAACGCGCGGTGCCCAGACCGCTCACCGGATCCCAGTCATGTAAAGCCATGTAGGCGGAAAACACGATGGGGAAGATGCCGAAAACAACAAACAAAACGAAAAACGGCGCGAGGAACAGCCAGGGCGCAAGCTTGACCTGATTGAGCCGAAGCCAGGTGCGAAGCCTGCCAGGACGGTTCGCCGCGAATGCGCTCATGACCGCATCCTCAGAGCCCGACGCTCGAGAAGCGAACTGGCATCGTCGAGCGCACTGTCCACGTCTTTACCGCGCAGAAGTACCCGATCAAGCTCGGCATTGACGATTTCATCGGCCAGCGGATCGAGTCGGTGCAATCCCAGCGCGGGGACACGGCGAGCAATGTCCCGCCACAATCGGCGCGCTGGCTGTCCGCCAAAAAAGGCTAGAGGCTCGTCGAAGAACGGATCGTCCTGGGCGGCCATCAAGGCTGGAAACGCATCGTGACGCTGAAAGGCATGTAGTTGCCGATCTCGCTCAAGCACCAGAAGCCGTATCAAGGACAGCGCTGCCTGTGCATTGGGTGACGTGGCCGACACGGCGTAAAACGTTCCACCCCAGGAGGCCGCCGCCCCGCCGGGCAGGCCCGCCGTGCGCCACAGGCCAGCCGTGGTCGGAGCAAGCCAGTTGGCCAGATGACCGCCAAACCAGGCGCCCATCAGTTGAGTGGCGATGCGTCCTCGTCGCAGGCCCTCGGCCCAGTCATTACTCCAGACCGGAACACGCGCATCAAGACCCGCGCGACGAACGTCCCGCGCCAGGGAGAAAGCGCGTCGAAATCGCTCGCTACGAATTTGCGGCGCGCCTTTTGAGTCAAAGTAGATACCCTGTCCAACTGCGATCTGACTTCGAATGACCGCGTCCTTGAGGTCGCGTGCATGGGCGATCAGATACGCGTCTGCGCGGCTGCGCAGACGTTCTCCTGCGGCCACAAATGAGTCCCAGGATCGCGTCATCTCGCTTTCATCGACGCCACTTCGCTCGGCCACATCTTTTCGGTAAAAGAGCGCACCAGGACCAATGTCGGTGGGTAAAGCCAGCAGGCGACCGCGCGGACGCGCCTGCGCCAGCGCGAAAGGTGTCAGCTGCGCCTCGGCAGTCTGCCTTAGGGCGGGAACCTGCTCGAGTTCCAGCAGGGCGCCACTGGCGGCAAAGCGAGCCATAAACCCAAACTCGATAGCCATCACATCGGGCAGGCCCCGTCGCGAAGCCATCGCCGCAGTCAAAGCGGCATGATGGTCACCAAACTCTCGCGAAACTATGTGTATCGGTATCGTGGGGTTCAGTGTCTGCCATCGCGGAATCGCATCACGGACGATTTTATCGATCGCCGGGTAGGCAGCGACCGTGAGCGCTCCCGGTTGCGCGTCTGAAGAACGGCTTGCCCACGACTGCGCGGGTAGCAGACTGCCTGCACCGCCCAGAATCAGCCCGCGTCGCGTTGACTGCCTCGATAACAAGCTGCTGGGGCTTTGCACTTCGACGTGGGCTCCCGAGCAAGTCTGCTCTGATGCCGACGTCTGAAAGCGCTTGCAGAAGAGTCTGATCGGAAGCTGAGCGGGCATGGGGATGTCGCGTCCGAGTGTGGTCAGGCCGCTCGGCGCGGTCGTGCCGAGCGCGACTGCCGGGGCAGGGCCCGCGTTGATTCGCGCACCACCAGGGTCACCCGGGGTGCCTGCAGGCTGGGCATCCGCGACTCAAGCATCAGCAACAAGGCCTGGGCGGAAAGCTCACCCATTTCAAAGACAGGCTGTCGTACCGTGGTGAGCGGCGGCAAAAAATAGGCAGATGCCGCGAGATCGTCGAATCCCACAACGGAGATATCTTCGGGGACCTTGAGTCCGCGATGAAACAGCGCGAGCTGCAGACCAAAAGCGGTCTGATCGTTTGCACAGACAACTGCGGTAAACGGCTCACCCAGATCAAGTAGTCGCTGACCCGCATTTCGCCCGCCGTCTTCCAGAAAATTGCCTGGGGCGACCAGGTTGGGTGCAAAACTGATTCCCGCCTGATCAAGCGCAGCCCTATAGCCCTTAAAGCGGGCCAGAGCGTCTGGATGGTCACGCGGCCCGCTGATGAAGGCAATGTGCCGGTGACCCAGATCGATGAGATGCTGGGTGGCCAGACGAGCACCTTCCACATCATCGACTGCCAGGCTGAACACGCCCTTAGCCTGAACGGTTTTGCCGGTGACAACAACGGGTAATTGCTTCGCAAAGGCTTCGATCTGAGCGGCGCCCAGTCGGCCAGCAAACAGAATGATGCCATCGACCCGCCGTTGTATGAGCTCGCGAATACAGCGCTCTTCATCGTCGGAGTTCCAGTGCCCGCTCATGAAGATGGGGGTGTATCCGCTAGCCTGCAGGGTCTGCTCAATGCCGCGCATACCCTCGCCGTAGAAGGGACTGTCGATAGCCTGGGTGACGACACCGATGGCCCGGGAGCGCCCGGTGGCCAGGCCACGTGCGAAGGCGTTGGGCTGAAAACCGAGCGCTTCAATGGCTCGATCAACTGCCTGACGCTTAAGCTGAGAGACCCGGGCAGTGCCGTTCAGAACACGCGAGACCGTACTTTCGGAGACACCCGCTTCGCGCGCGACATCGAAAATAGTGACGTGGCTCATTGCAGCGTTTCCCATCCGAGAACCGACTCTTCCTGCCAACTATCTGGCATGACCAGGCACAAAGCGGCCAGGTCAGCGGTATGTCGCGCATTGTGCACCGGTTGAATATCTACGTCAGCAGTCAACGCGCTCAGGCCGTGCCGGTCGGGATGATTGAATACGCTGGTACGCAAGGCAGGCAGCAGCACGGCCTGTTGCGCCTGAAACAGACCTCCGCCCACCGCGATACGTTCAAGGTCAAGCGTGATGATGAGGTTGTAGATCAGGGCCGAGACTTGCGCGACTGCATCATCGATCAGAGTCTTGGCGCGATGGTCGCCCTGGTTGGCAGCCTCAAACAGGTCGGCCACCGGTTTTCCCCATTGATAGGCGAGTGCCGCGCCGCCGCTGACTGACTCTACATCGCCTCGATTGCCACATCCGCAGACTGGGCCGTTCGTACGCGCAAGCACCATGTGTCCGGCATGCCCGGCGTTTCCCGCCTTGCCTCTGAGAATTCGTCCGTCCACCATCAGACCCACACCGATACCCGTGCTCCATGTGAGGTAAGCCGCCTGGCTGAAGCCGCGCAGCACCCCCAGGCGATGCTCGGCAACCAGCGCGGCAACGGCATCATTTTCGATGCGCACCACAGGAGACAGATCGCGTAGCGATGCCTCAATCGGGATGGACTTCCAATTATTGTCCAGTCGCTTCTCGGGACTGAGCCCACCACATAAATTTGGCGTCACCAGCGCGATGCCGTCGGCTGTGCGGGCGAATGGCCCGCAGCTGGCAATACCCAGTGCGTCAACCCGCAGACCTGAGCGTCCGGCATCCGCCAAACATGCTTGCAGCAAGCGGTGAACACATCGGCCGATTTCATCGGATGATCCGCGCAGCGGTGTAGAATCCGAGCGACGCGCCAGAATCCCGCCGGCGTCGGCTACCGTCACTGCGATTTTGGTACCGCCAATGTCAGCGCCAGCAATCAGCCCT
>JBDLQY010000111.1:0-9208 GCA_039800325.1 Pseudomonadota bacterium
GTGTCGGGTAACGATGGCTTTAAGGTTCTGTTGGGCAATGGCGCAGGTGGCTTCGTAAATGGGTTTGCATCTGCATCCAGCTACGGACGCTATGACATTTCTGTCGAGCAGCTTGATGGCGATGGTCTTCCCGATGTGCTGTTGCAGCGCTCGGGCGACAGCAACACGGTTGAGATCTTCACCAACAATAGCTTGAATCCGGTGGCGCGCCCCATCGATCTGACCCCGCCCACCATTACCGTTTCGGCCGACAGGTCAAGCCTCAAGCCCGGCGAGACCGCGACGATTTCCTTCATGCTCAGCGAGTCATCGACTGATTTCGTGATGTCTGATGTGTCGGTATCGGGCGGGGCACTGTCGGGCTTCACGGGTTCGGGTACGTCTTACTCGGCAACCTTCACGCCCACTGCCTTGAGTTCAGCCAAGGCGTTACTCAGTGTGGCCAATGGCCGCTTCTCAGACGCAGCCGGTAACCTCAATGCCGACGGAAACGATGCGGATAACACAGTCACTCTGAGCATTGAGGCAGCGTCACCGCCTCCATCGGGCGGTCTTGAGGGTGTGGTGTATCACTGGAAGACGCATGCTCTGATGTCGGGCGTGCAGGTGGGTGTTACGCCCAAGTCGGCTGTCGTATCGGGCACGCAGCTCTTCGAGCTGCGCGGTGTGAAGTTCAACGCGACGGGCGATGTCGAGGCCGAGTTATGGGTGAATCTGTCAGCACCCGCGGGAAATCTTGACGTGCAGATCGATTTTGCAGGCGCGCTGGGCGTAGCGTTTGCCGCGAGTACGGCGATGCCGGCTGCTTGGACTGTATACGGAGAGATCTCCCAGATCGAAGGCGCGCAGTCCGTTCTGGTGAGCGGAATCGGACTGTCGGACCTTACGGGTGCTGTTCGCCTGGGCGACTTGACGATCGATGTTCCGCAAGGCCAGTCTGCGCAGAGCGTGTCCTTCGTTTACGGAGAGGCAGGCAGCGAGGTTCTTACGCCTTATGGCGCTGGCCTTGGGCTGACCAAGGCCACTACGGACGCAGACGGCCATTACGGCATCGGTATTGAGCTCCCCGGGGTGTACCGGTTCGAAGCCAGTCGCGCGGTTTTGGCTGGTACGACATCGTCGACTGGCGATACCGGCAACGTCATCAGCTCTGCCGATGCGCTCGCAGCGCTGAAGCTTGCGGTGGGTATTAATCCCAACACTGGTGGCGCAGCGGTCAGCCCCTACCAGTTCCTGTCGGCCGATGTCACGGGTGACGGCAAGGTCAGCAGCGCCGATGCCCTGGGCATTCTGAAAATGGCGGTCAAGCGCAGTGATGCACCTGCGCGGGAGTGGCTGTTTGTTCAGGAGGGCCAGGACTTCTGGAATGAAGCGGCCAATAGCGGAAAAGGTGCGTTCACTACGACGCGGACCGCAGTGGGTGGCGGTAAGTTGCCCACCGACATTGAATGGACCGGTGCCCAGGATGTGAACCTGGTGGGCATGCTGAAGGGTGATGTCAATGGCAGCTGGCAGGCGCCTACGGGCAGTCAGGTGCTGCCCGATAGCTATTTCCACAACCTGGTAGCCGCCAATCCGCTGACGATGAATCTGGCTCAGTTTGGGGTCACGCCCATCGTCTGATGCAGGGGCTCAAACGGTGCTGGGGCAGAGTGTTTTATGCTCCCAGCACCGTGTCCCAAAGCTCTGAAACGGCCGAAATTTCTGCCGCTACTTCAGAGCGTGGCACGCGTGCATACTGCGCATCATTAAGCCGCAGGGTGTGCTGCAACTGACGGTAGCGTCGATAGGCATCGGCCGCAGCCTGAGCCTGGGTCGCGGCAATGAGCCCCGCCTGGGCTGCGCGCCCCAAAAGCGCGATGTTGCCGGCGTTGTCGAGTAACTCGGGATGCGTGCTGGCGTGAGCCAGCACCAGCGTCTGCACAATGAACTCGACATCAACCATGCCGCCTCGATCGTGCTTGAGGTCAAACAGCTCGCTGCGATTGGGGTGGCCATCATGCATTTTTTGCCGCATGGCGCGCACTTCTTGTCTGAGCGTGGCCAGATCGCGTCCCTGAGACAGCACGGTACGACGGACGCGCTCGAACTGCTGGCCCACCTGAGGGTCACCCGCCGCGTAACGTGCCCGGGTGAGCGCCTGGTGCTCCCAGACCCAGGCAGACTCGCGCTGGTAGCGTTCAAAGGCCTCGACGCTGGAAACCAGCAGTCCCGCCTGTCCGTTGGGGCGCAGACGCAAATCGGTTTCAAATAGCAGCCCGGCAGCTGTACGTGTCGATAGCCAGCCCGACAGGCGCTGCGCCAGTAAAGAGTAGGCTTCAGCCGCGCGCGGGTCATCATCCTGATGCAGAAACACCAGGTCAAGATCTGAGGCATAGCCCAGCTCTTTGCCGCCCAGGCGCCCGTAGGCAATTGCGGCAAAGCGAGGCTGCGGCCGGAAGGCTTGCTTAAGTTGCGACCAGGCCAGCTCGATGGTGATCTGCAGCACCCGGTCGGCTAGTTCGCTGAGAAAGTCAGAGATGCGCTCGGTGCTGTGCAGACCCTGCAGGTCTTGCACCATCAGGCGAAACACTTGTGCATGGTGTGCTTCGCGCAGGAGATCCATCTGTAATTCGACGTCGGGTGCATCACCGATGCGCGCGGCCATAATCCGCTCGCGCAGCTGAGCGGCCCATTGTGCGAAGTCGGTGCTGCTGAGTAGTTCGCCGTCGAGCAGTTCATCCAGAACGATGGGGTGCCGCATGAGATAGTCAGCAGGCCACTTGGCCCAGTCGAGGATGCGTAATACGCGACCGAAGGCGTGCGGATACTGGCTTAGTAGAGCAACGTAGGCCGGCCGCCGGCACACGCTTTCTAGAAGATCCGTCAGCCTGACCATGCCTGCAGGTCCGGTGCGACGAGCCAGCGCATCGGCGATCAGGCGATCGATTGCGGCCCGGGTTTCCTGCTTGGCGGCCCCATAACGCGCGCCTGAGCGCAGCACATCAATGCGACGCTGCACGTCGGGATCAAGCTGGGCCGAACCTGATTCGACGGTGTCTGCTGCCTGATCGGTGCGCGCAGCCTGATCGCCCGCTGGCGCCAGTAATTTGTCGAACACTGAACTGACGTCGGTAGTGGCTGTATCGATGGCAGCGTTAAATTCTGCCGCTGTCATGCGTAGCATGCCTGCAATGTGTGCGCGTTCTTCCGCTGCTGCGGGCAGGCTGTGAGTCTGCGCATCTTCGCGGTATTGCAGTGCATGCTCGGTTCGACGCAGCAGGGCATAGGCCCTGGCCAGGCGGTCGGCCTCAGTACGTTCGAGTACGCCGCGCTCAGCCAGTGCGTTCAGGGTGTCCAGCGTGCGTGGCGAGCGCAGACCCGGGTCGCGCCCGCCGCGTACGATCTGAAAAAGCTGTGCGGTGAATTCAATCTCTCGAATGCCGCCGCGCCCCAGCTTCACATCGAGGGCCTCAGGCTTGCGTATTGAGCGCTTGCCCACCTCACCGCGTATGCGGGCATGCAGGTCACGCAAAGCGGCGAACGCTTCATAGTCGAGATAGCGACGAAATACGAAGGGCGTGACGATGCGCTCGAGCTGCCGACAGTCTTCGCGACGGGCCGCTTCGCCCGCACAGCCGGTGTCGGCGATGACTCGACCCTTTAGCCAGGCAAATCGCTCCCATTCGCGCCCCTGCGAGTAAAAGTACTGCTCGAGCATGGGAAAGGCAGCCACCAGGGGACCGGAGTCGCCGTTGGGCCGCAAGCGGGTGTCGACCCGGAAGACAAAACCCTCGGCGGTAATTCGGGCGAGCAGATCGATGCTGCGTTGAGCGGCTTTGTGCATCCATTCGCCTGCGCTGATAATGCCGCCTGGGGCCCGCTCATCGGCCTGAGCCAAACCGTCGGTCTGACCGGCATCGCGAAAGACAAAGACCAGGTCGAGGTCGGAGGACACATTGAGCTCGTCGGCGCCGCCCTTGCCCATGGCCACCGCCAGCAGGTCTTGAGCTTGGCCGGTGGTATCAAGCGGCGTGCCGTGTCGTGCCCGAGTCTCGGCACCCGCGACGCGCATGGCGCAGTCGGTGGTGAGTTGCGCAAGCGCCGTCATGGCTTGACAGATCTCATGAAGGTCGGCGTCTCCGCGCAGGTCGCGCTCCATGAGGCTCAGGATGACCCACTGGCGCAGTTGCCGCAGACCGGTGGCCACTGCTTCGCCCGTCTGCGCGGGCGCCTGCAGCAGTTCGGGCGGCACGAAGCGGTTCAAAAGCCCCTGCAGCGCCGACCGGTCGATCGCTTGGGCCACCTGCGACTGCAGGGCCGCACGAATGCTGGCCTCGTCCTGCGGACCGCGTGCGCACATCGCCTGCAGTGAGCGCCTGAAGAATCCTGAAAACTGTTCGGCTTGGAAGTGCATGAGCTTTCGCCTGTAGCGGTTATCCTTGGAAACTTGCCAGACAACGACCGGATTCTCGCGCAATTGCCTTCAACCTCCACTACCGGGCCGGCCGCCGCTACCCAGCGTCGGGGCGTGGCCGCATGGTCGCTCCGCATCCTACTGTGGGTGTTTTCGGTTCTGGTCTTCGCGTTGGCGTTGCTCTACGGAGCGGTGCGGTTCTATGTGCTGCCGTCAGTCGATACATGGCGCCCCAACCTTGAGGCTGCGCTCGAGCGCCTGATTGAGCGCCCGATTCGAATCGGGCGTTTGTCTGCGGCAATGGAGGGTTTGCGTCCTTCGCTGACCGTGCATGAACTGCGTCTGGGTACCCCCGAAACCCCCCCGCTGCAGATCGACTCGGTTACCGCAGTACTATCGCTCAGAGCGCTTTTGGCGGGGCGTATTGACCTGTTCTCGCTGGAGCTTGTTCATCCCCAGTTTGTTGTTGAACGACTGACAGAGCGCCGGCTGCGAATCGCCGGTGCGCTCCTTGACCTGGATGCAAGTGCAGCCGATGCCGATCTGGCGATTTTATTGGCACCGCGGCGGCTGGCTGTGCGTCAGGCACAGATTGACTGGGTCGATCAGGTCAACGGCTCGCGCGCACGTCTGTCTGAAATCGAGTTGGGAATGAGCCACCATGCTGCAGCCTATCAGGCTGAGCTTCGGGTCCCCGCGATCAGCCAGGCTTTCCGCGGCCTGGTGTTGCGTACTGCTTTTGTGCTGGATCCTGATACGCCCTCCGATTGGCGGCGCTGGGAAGGCGAAAGCGAGATCTCGGCTGCGCATGTGGACTTTGCGGCCCTCGATACGCTGACGCGTTCGATGCTCGGGGCAGGGGCTGCGCCTGCCCTGCGTCTTGCCGCGGGTGGTGGCGAGGCCTCTTTCTCGGCTCGATTTGCAGCTGGCCGGGTGGATGACTTGCTGGTTAAGGCAAAAGCAGAAGCGCTCGCTGTGAACGTATCGGGTAAGGAGCTACCTCTTCGGTCGCTGGCGCTTGAGGCGCTGGCGCGCAGAGAGTCTGAGGGGTTCTTCGCCGTGCAGCTGCGCAAGCTTCAGGTATCGGACGGTACTGGGCTGGCGCTGGCCCTTCGCGGTGTCAATCAGCGCGTCGTGTTCGATGCTCAGCGTTTGAGTCCAATCTCGGGCGAGCTTGCATTTTCCGAGTTCGACGCGGGCAGCTTATTGAATGCGCTTCGGCGACTGCCCTTGCCCCCGGCATGGTTGTCCGATCTGGCTGCCATCACGGCCTCTGGGCGAATCGCACAGGCATCGGTGCAGTGGCGCGCGGATACACATGCGCCACGGTTTTCGGCTGAGATGAGTTTTGACCGGCTAGCCATGCGGCGAGCGGCCCAGCGGCTGCGTCCCGGGCAGTTGCAGTGGCCCGCGTTTTCAGGCTTGAGCGGACGGGTTGTTTTTGATGAACGGGCCGGACGTATCGAGATCAACACCAATAATGCTGTGCTTCGATTTCCAGGCGTCTTTGCAGATCCAGCGCTGACCCTAGACAGCCTCGAGGCGGCTTTGGCCTGGCAGCGAGCCGATAGCTCGAGCGCTGATCTTCAGGGCCTTGTTGAGGTCGGCATTGAGCACTTCCGGTTCGCCAACGCCGATATGGCTGGCACGATACGTGGAAGCTACCGCAGCGGCGGACGGGGCGCTGGCCTGGTGGACATCAGCGGGCAGCTTGATCGTGCCAATGCCGCCCGGGTTGCACGGTATCTGCCGCTGGTGATCGGTCCTGCCGTTCGGGCCTGGGTTGGGCGCGCGGTACAGGCAGGTCGCTCTAGCGACACGCGCTTTGTGCTGCGCGGTGACTTGTTCGACTTTCCCTTCCGGCAGCCCGATAGCGGCGAATTCCGCATTGAATCGCGCCTGACTGATGCCACGCTGGCTTATGCGCCGGGTTGGCCAGTGATTCGACAAATTCAGGGAGCCCTGGTGTTTGAGCGCGCAGGCATGGACATCACTGCTCGTAGCGCGCAGGTTTTTGGCGTTAGGCTCGGCGAGACACGCGCGCGTATTGTTGATTTTGGCAATCCGCTGCTGAGTATCGAAGGTGACGGCGCTGGACCCGCGCAGGACATGATTCGTTTCATTAACGAAAGCCCTTTGAAAGCCAAGGTAGATGATTTTGCGCAAGGCGCGCGGCTGGCAGGCGAAGCACAGCTGAGCCTGCAATTGCAGATGCCCTTGGCACGGCCAGAGACCGCTAAGGTGAAAGGCACTGTGCAGCTCGCGGGCAATGAGGTCAGCGTGCATGAATCACTGCCACCGTTCAATAAGCTCAGGGGTCGGTTGGAATTTACGGAGGCAGATCTGCGCCTGCGCGACATTCAAGCGGAATTTCTAGGCGGCCCGCTGCAGCTGCAGGGCGAATCTGTGTCGGCGGGGCGTTATCGCCTTATCGCGCAAGGTGGCATGGCCGCCAGCGCGCTGAGTACGCAATGGGTTCACCCGCTGATGCAGGCGATATCGGGTGAAGCAGCCTATCAGGCGCAGATTGATATCGAGTCTGGAAAGATCCGACTGGCGCTGCAGTCGGATCTTGTGGGTCTTGTGAGTGGACTACCGCCACCCTTTGGCAAGACCGCATCGGCTCGCTGGCCCCTGCGTCTGCAGACTCGCTCGCATCGCCTGGCTGGACGGGCGGGTCTGCACCATGAAGTACAGCTGCGCAACGATGTGAAGGCCGTGGTGGAGCATGCCATCGAAGGGGCAGACTCGTCGGCCGGGCCCATGGTGCGAGGCTCGCTGGCTATCAATGCCGAGCCAGACCTGCCGAGCGAGGGATTCAGCCTGCGTATGCATCTGCCAGGGCTTGAACTCGATCCCTGGTCGGCCCTCTTGGCGGAACGCGTAGGTTCCGCTGATACCCCCGCTGCGGGCTCGGCGCGTTCACCCTGGGCACCTCGTAGCATTTCGCTGGCGGCGCAAGAGCTTCAGTTCGGTGGCAAGACACTCCGACAGGTTGATGTAAGTGCTGACTACCGAGATGGAGCCTGGCGTGGCTTAATCAAGTCTGATGAGATGGATGGGCGTTTTACGTGGCGCGATGCGGCCGCTGGACAGGATTCCGGGTCGCTGGAGGCCGCTTTTAAGCGTCTCGAGATTCCGCGCTCGCAGGCGGAGGAGGTCGAAGCGCTGTTCGTGGATCGAGCTCCCAGCGGCCTTCCCGCGATCAGCCTGAGCGCTGAACGTTTCGTTCTGTTTGGGCGTGATCTAGGCAGGCTGTCGCTGCGTGCGATCAATGAGGGCAGCGGTCAGGCGCAGCGTTGGCGGCTGGAGCAACTCGATCTTGATCATCCGGGCGGCGCGATTCGCGCGAGCGGTCATTGGGGAAGACAAGCTGATGCGACCTTCCGAAGCACTGAGCTCTCATTCGCCCTCAAGCTGACTGAGCCCGCACGTTGGCTCAAGAGCTTCGGTATTCGGGATGCGATCACGGGTGGAGGTGGTCAGATTGACGGGCGCCTGCAATGGGTGGGTTCGCCGCTTGCGCTTGACTATCCCAGCCTCGCTGGCGAGTTGCATATGTCTTTGGGCAAGGGTCAGTTCCTGAAAACCGAGCCGGGTATAGCCAAGCTGATTGGTGTCCTGAATCTGCAGTCTTTGCCCCGTCGACTCACCCTGGATTTTCGTGATGTCTTCGCGGATGGTTTTGCCTTCGATGAAATCCGGGGTAAGGCGAGAATCGATGGCGGTGTGGCGATCACTGAAGATCTTCGAATGCGCGGGGTTCAGGCACAGGTCGCGATTCGGGGTGAGGCCAATATCGCTGCCGAGACTCAGCAATTAAGTGTCACCGTCAAACCAGAACTCAATGCGGGCCTCGCTTCACTTGCGTATGCGGCAGTCGCCAATCCCATGATCGGCTTTGGTTCGTTTCTGGCGCAGCTGGCTTTCCGAAAGCCGCTGCAGGACCTTTTCACCTATGTGTACGAAGTACTGGGCACCTGGGCTGATCCCACCGTGATCGAGCGCGCCCGACCCCGCTTCGATCAGATTCGCGACCAGCTGTCCTCGCCCTGACACTTTGGGTCTTTCGTTAACCCGTCAACCTTCGAACATATTCGCCTCAAAGTGAGGAATTCATGAGTGCATCCCTGTCTGATCCTGCTGTTGAAGACGACAGCGTCTGTGTGGCCGCTGTTCAGATGGTCTCTGCACCCGATGTCGCCACCAACCTGGCCAGTGCCGAACGGCTGATTGCACAGGCGGCTGCACAAGGCGCTCGGCTGATCGCATTACCTGAGTATTTCTGCCTGTTGGGTCGGCGCGATGTGGATAAGGTTGATGCGCGTGAGGTCGATGGCGTGGGCCCGATCCAAACCTTCCTTTCGGAACAGGCTCGTACCCATGCGGTGTGGCTGGTAGGCGGGACTGCGCCCCTCGCCTGTGCGCACCCAGGCAAGGTTCGTAATTCCAGCCTGGTCTACGCGCCCGATGGGCGGCGCGTTGCTCGCTACGACAAGATTCATCTCTTCGGGCTGATCAGTGGCGATGAGCGATTTGACGAGGCGGCCACGATCGAGCCGGGTACGACGCCCGTCGTGTTTGATTTCGACGGAGCGGGTGCTCAGGCGCAGCGCTGGCGCGCGGGTCTCACCGTCTGCTATGACCTACGGTTTCCCGAGCTCTATCGGCGCCTGTCTCCGGCAGATCTGATGCTGGTGCCGTCAGCGTTTACTTGGCGAACGGGTCAGGCTCACTGGGAAACCCTGCTTCGTGCGCGGGCAATTGAGAACCAGTGCTACGTGCTCGCGCCCGCTCAGGGTGGGACACACT
>JBDLQY010000112.1:0-9970 GCA_039800325.1 Pseudomonadota bacterium
GGGCGGGCAGAGTTTGGTGCCAGCCATGAATTTACGGTTGGCGCGCCCCGACTGTCTCATCGATATCAACCGAATTACAGGACTCTGCCAGCTCGAGGTGCAAGAGGGCTACCTGCGCATGGGGGCACGTGTCACTCATCATGCGGTGGCATGCTCGACACGGGTGGCTGGTGTCAGCCCGGTCATCGCTAAAACCGCAGCGGGTATCGCGCATGACGCTATTCGCCGTCGTGGGACGGTGTGCGGAAGCCTCGCCCATGCGGACCCTGCGGCGCAGTGGCCTCTGATCGCCCAGCTGTTTGCAGCGCAGTTTGATCTGCAGTCGGTGCGTGGTCAGCGCCGTGTCTCGGTCGATGGTTTTTTTCAGGGCATTTATCAGACTGCCATAGAACCCGATGAGATGTTGATTCAGGTCGGCTTTCAGGTGCCCCAGCCTGGCGAGCGCTCATCCGTGCGCTGGTTCTCGCGTCGTCATGGCGATTTCATGATCGGTGCGGCGGGCATGCGCTTATCGTTAAGCTCGGATGGGCGAATCGACACGCTCGTGGTGGTCGGCGGAGGTTTCGAGCCGCAGCCCAGTGAGTTGTCCACGATCTTCATGCCCCTAAGGGGACATCGACCCAATCGTGAGGCGTTTCAGGTTCTCATTGAGCGCGCTGCCAAACTTGAGTATCTCGCCGACTTACGCGCCTCGGCGAATTACCGGCGTGCGTTGTTACAAAGACTTTTACTGCAGTGCTTTGATGATTGTGTGAGAGCCGTATGAGTGCCCGGCGGACGATTCGAGTGGTTATCAATGGCAGCGAACGGCAGACCGCTGTCGAATCCCGTACCCTGCTGAGTGATGCGTTGCGCGATGGCTTTGGTCTGACCGGTACGCATGTTGGTTGCGAGCAGGGCGTGTGTGGCGCCTGTACGGTGTGGCTGAACGAAGACCCAATTCGAAGCTGTCTGGTCTTTGCGGTTCAGGCTGACGGACAGTGCGTGACTACGGTGGAAGGGCTCTGTGCTCCCGACGAGCGCAGTGTTCTTGAGCGTGAGTTTTCCAGGGCGCATGCTCTGCAGTGCGGGTTTTGTACCCCAGGAATCTTGATGAGTGTGCAGGCACTTTTGCGCGCCAATCCCCGGCCAGACGAACAGGCGGTTCGCGAATTGCTATCAGGACACTTGTGTCGCTGCACTGGTTACACCAACATTGTGCAGGCCGTCATGGCAGCAGCGACCTTCCTTGCGATGCCGAAACAGGGCGCGCACGATGACTGATACCTGCGGCACCCAGGCCATCGGTCAGCCGATCGAACGCCGCGAAGACCGGCGCTTTCTGAAAGGTTTGGGCCGTTATACCGACGATATTGTGGTCGCTGGCGCTCTGCATGCGCACTTTGTACGCAGTCCATATGCACACGCGCGTCTACTTCGGATCGATACCTCGCGCGCTCGAGCGCTGGCGGGAGTGCACGGCGTGTTCACGGCTGCCGATATCAGACCGCTCGCGACGCCTCTTCGGATGGCACCCCCGATCGAAGGTCTGCTACCCGTCACGACCGAGCCGCTGGCTGGCGAAAAAGTACGCTTCGCTGGGGACCCTTATGCGGTTGTTATCGCCGATGATCGATATCTGGCTGAGGATGCGGCCGAATTGATTGATACCGAGTTTGAACCGCTTGAGCCTGTTGCTGGCTTTGGTCAGGCCATGCAGCCCGAGGCAGCCCTGGTTCACGAGGAACTGGGCACAAATCTGGTATCCACCCAGCACTTTTCGACGCCTGACTTGAACCAAGCCTTCGCGCGCGCCGCCCGTGTAGTGACCACGCGATTCAGCCAGCAACGACAGACGCATGCGCCGATTGAAACCCGCGGCTGCATCGCGCAGTGGGACGAAGGCCGTCAGCATCTCATGTTTACCTGCGGCAACCAGACACCGCACCCCTTGCGCACCGCCCTGGCCGCCCGGCTCCGCCTCAGTGAATCGCAGGTCACCGTGATCTCACCGGATATTGGCGGCGCTTTTGGACAGAAGATCGCCTTAATGCGTGAGGAGCTGTGTGTGGCCGCGCTGGCGCGAAAGCTCAGGCGACCGATTCGGTGGCGCGAGGACAGACTGGAAAATTTGACGGCTGCCTGCCATGCCCGAGAAGAGTCGGCGCTGACGCGTGCCGCGGTTGATGAGCAGGGCCGAATCCTTGCCCTTGAACTCGCCATCGATGCTGATTTCGGGGCCTACTGCTTTTATCCAGCCAACTACATGGCACGGGTCGTCGCCATGATCCTCACGGGTCCGTACCGCGTTACAAACTATGGGTACACCGTGCGGGTTGCGCTGACCAATAAGTGCCCATCGGGACCCATGCGTGCGCCGATGGCGATTACCAGCTGGATTATGGAAGGCACGATCGATTCCATCGCGCGCGAACTATCGGTCGACCCTCTTGATGTGCGTCTAATCAACACCTTGCGCTCTGAAGACCTGCCTTTCACGATGGCGACAGGGGAGCTTTTGCGTGACGTCACGCCCCTTCAGACGCTTCAGGCGGCGGTGCGGGGCGTTGACTATGACGAGTTTCGCCGACGGCAGGTCGCAGGGCAGCGCGAAGGTAGACTCCTGGGACTGGGTCTTTGCTCGGTGATTGAGTCCACTACCTACGGCTCTGCCTTCTACCGCGCGGCGGGCATCCGCGGTTCGGGCCATGACAATGCCTGGGTACGGATTGAGCCGTCCGGTGCGGTCAATGCATCGGTTGGGCTGATGAGTTCAGGGATGGGCTACGAGACAGCGTTTGCACAAACCGTGGCCGACGGGCTGGGGGTTTCGGTAGAGTCGGTTTGTATCGCCCTGGGGCATTCAGCTATAGCTCCGTACGGCATGGGTGCTCGTGGCAGCCGTGGCGCCGTCGCCGGTGGAGGCACCTTGTTTCTCGCGGCGCGCAAGTTGCAGGACAAAGTTCTTGCGATTGCGGCGCATCGACTGGGCGTGGAACAAGGCAGCCTGAGATTGCAGCTGGGGCGTGTTGAAAAACATGATGTGGCAGGTTGGAAGCCGGCGGGCCTCACACTGAATGATATTGCCGAGATCGCTTATATGAACCCGCTGGCGCTGCCCCCTGGTGTTGAGCCCGGCCTTGAGATACAGCTTGCCTGGGATCCGCCGCCTATGGTGTATTCGAACGCTACGCATGCCTGCGAAGTTGAGGTCAATGTCGACAGCGGAGAGTTACGCATTTTGCGTTATCTGGTCGCCGAGGATGCTGGAACTCTGATTAATCCGCTCATCGTCAAGGGCCAGTTACAGGGTGCGGTCGCCATGGGTCTGGGCGGTGCATTGATGGAAGATATTGCTTACGATGAGTCAGCGCAGCCAAGGGCCGGCAGTCTTGCCGATTATCTGTTACCCACCGCGACTGATTTGCCCGATATCGAGATTATTCACTTGAGCACCCCCAACGCCCTCACGCCTGCCGGTATCAAGGGTATGGCTGAAGGCGGTGTCATGGGGGCGATTGGCGCGGTATGTAATGCTGTTGGGGATGCGCTCGCCCACTTAGGCGTTACGGTAGACGCCCAGCCACTGACCCCCGAACGCGTGCTTGACTGGATTCAGCAGGCCAAGCACACGTCCGCTGCCGCGACGCCGATCAGCTCTGCAGCGACTGCCACATCTCCATATCGCGCTCAGCCGTCCAAATGCGCGGATTCTTGATGCCGCGTGCTTCGTCATAGGCCCGCGACACATCAAACGGCAGACAGTGTTCGTAGATGAACACATTGCCAAAGACCGGGTCCATCACCTTGCGCGTGTCGGCGAACACCGCCTTGAGATCTTTGCCTGCGGCAACCCCCGCGCGCGCAGTCTGATACAGATCAGAGACCCACTTTTTGGTGTAGTCGATGGCCTTGTTGCAGTCAGCGGCTGTTTGCATGGCCGGGCCCCGACCCGGAACCAACTGTTCGGGCTTCATGGCGCGCAATTTCTCGAGCGTTTCGGGCCACTCTTCAAGCTGGGCATCGCCCGTGTAAACACCGGCGTTATATTCGACCAGGTCGCCCGAGAAGCAGATGCGCTGTGAGGGAATCCAGGCGATAGTGTCACCGCGCGTGTGCCCTGGGCCAATGTGCATGAGTTTGACCTCGAGCTTACCGAGATGAAGGGTGAGTTCGCGCTCAAACACCATGGTGGGCCAGGTTAGGCCTGGAATAGACTCAGCTGCCTGAAACAGCCGGGGAAAGCGTTCAATCTCGGACTTCATGTCGGCCTCGCCGCGCTCGACGATGAGATCCCAGGTGCCGCGCGAGGCGATGATTTCGGTAGCGCCCTCTTTGAAATAGGCCGAGGCGCCCAGCACCCGGACAGCGTGATAGTGCGACAGCACCACGTACTTGATGGGTTTGTCGGTAACGCTACGAATACGGGCGATCAGGTCTTGCGCCATGACCGGAGTTGCAGTGGTGTCGATGATCATGACTGCATCGTCGCCGATGATGACGCCCGAATTGGGATCGCCTTCGGCCGTGTAGGCATACGCGTTATCGGATAACCGCGTGAAGGAGATCTGCTTGGCGCTGAGGTCAGCTTTGGAGGCGAACTGCTTGCTCATGAATGCTCCCTGAATGGATATCGTCGTGCAGTTTGGGCATGGCACGAGTCTTTGAAGGGTCTAGACCTTCCAGACCGCGCAGCCACAGATCGGAGGCGAGCTCGGCAAACTCATCGTGCGAAACCGCACCACCGGGCTTGAGCCATGCGAAAGTGAAGTTGATCATACCCAATAAGGCCATGGTTACTACGGTTCGATGGCGCGCATCGATGCGGCCCGGTGCTGCGGCCTCGAGGACCGAGGCGATGTGATCGACTACCGCACGCTCCTGGCGGCGGATCAGAGTAGCTTGGTCGGGCGCCAGAAATTTGACATCATTGAGCAAAGCTGTGTGATACGCGTGCGAGTGTTGATACTCTTGCATCAGTACGCGCAGCGTCTGAGACAGCGCCGCTTGCGGACTGAGCTTGCGCACATCGACGGCCTTGACCGTCTCGTCAAGCCTCCTGGTGTAGCGATCGAGCGCTTCAAACAGCAGCGACTGCTTACTGTCAAAGTAGTGGTAAAGGCCGGCCTTTGAGGTTCCGCATGCCTGGGCAAGCATGGCCATCGAAGCACTGGGATAGCCGATTCGAGCGAAGGCACTGACCGCACGCTCGATAATGCGCTGGCGTTGCGCGTCGTAGTCGGACGCTCGGGGTCTGGCCATGACGCAGCGCTTAGCGTTCGTCGTAGCTTAGGGCCACATGCTCGCTCACCGGATGTGACTGACAGGTCAGCACGAAGCCAGCAGCGATCTCATGGGGCTCAAGGGTGTAGTTTCGGTCCATGCAGACCTCGCCTTCGAGTACTTTGGCGCGGCAGGTGCAACACACGCCAGCTTTGCAGGCGTAGGGCAGATTGGCGCCTGACGCAAGGCCCGCATCAAGGATAGACAGACCCTTCATGCCTACGCGAAGCCTGCGCTCCTTGCCATCGACGATGAGGCTTACCTGGGCCGTGGGGCCCTCGCTGACAGAGGCTTGCGCCGCGACAGCGGAGCGGGACGCTGTCGGCGCGGGCGTGCCAAAGCGTTCGAGATGAATGCGCTCAGGCGTAACACCTGCGCTTAGCAGCGCACGTTCGGCGGCGTCCATCATGGGAGCGGGGCCGCAGATGAAGGCTTCGTCGATGCTGTCGACTGTCACGACACTTGCCAGAAGTTCGCGAATGCGGGCTTCATCCAGGAGGCCCGATAGCATCTCGATCTCGGACGACTCGTCAGACAGCACGTGAATCAGTCGCAGTCGGCCCAGATACCGGTTCTTGAGCTCTTCCAGCGTTTCCAGAAACATGATGGAGGCAACTGTACGGTTGCCATACACCAGGGTGAAATCACTGCTGGGTTCGACCTTCAGCGTCGTCTTAATGAGCGACAACATCGGCGTGATGCCCGAGCCGCCGGCAAAGCCCACGTAGCGTTTACGCTGCGCCGAATTCAAAGGCGTGTTGAATCGCCCGTCCGGGGTCAGTACGTCAAGCTCCTGGCCGGCCTGAAGGTGCTCGTTAGCCCAATTTGAAAAACGTCCGCCGTTAATCCGCTTGATGGCCACGCGAAGCTCGCCGGCCTCGTCGTAATCCTGCGTGCCCACGCAGACTGAATAAGAGCGCCGCAGGGGCTCTCCATCGACCTCGGCCTGCAGGGTCAGAAACTGCCCTGGTTGAAATCGGTAAGCGTCACGCAGCGGGGCCGGTACCTCGAAAGCCACAGAGATGGCTTCCGGAGTTTCAGAACGTACCTCGCGGATGCGCAGGCGATGCAGTTGGGGCAGGGCCATGGACGTCTCGGTGTGAGGGCTTCAGTAAGGTTTGAAATAGTCAAAAGGTTCGCGGCATGACAGGCAGCGCCATAGCGCTTTGCAGGCGGTCGAGCCAAACTCAGAGAGTCGCTCAACCTGGTCGGACTCACAGCGCGGACACGAAGGGCTGTGTGCGGCGGGCGTGGCGACCTTAGGCATCCAGCGCAGCGGTAGTGTCACCGGTGCGGCATTGCCGCACACGCGGGCCGGCGGAGCAATGCCGTATTCGCGCAGCTTGCGTCGACCTGTTTCGGTGATCCAGTCTGTGGTCCAGGCTGGTGAGAGCACCATGCGCACTTGCGCATCAGGCAGGCCCGCCTGAGCCAGCGCTTTGAGTACGTCTTCACAAATAACCTCGGTGGCGGGACAGCCCGTGTAGGTGGGCGTGAGGCTGACTGCAATTCGCCCGTCTTCGAGAGCCACCTCACGCACGATGCCCAGATCGATGAGGCTGAGCACGGGGATCTCTGGGTCGCAGACCGACGCAACCGCCTCGCGGGCGCGCGCCAGAGCATCGTTAACCAGGTTGCTCACGAGTGCATCAGCCTGCAAATGGACATCAGGCGCTACCAGCGTGCACCGGGGTGCGCGCGTGCAAGCGACTGCATCTCAGCCAGCATGAAGCCTAGGTATTCGCTGTGCAGCCCCAGCTTGCCAGTTGACACAAAACCGCAGGGCGATGGTTTGCGCAGCCCCGCCTGTCTGAGCACTTCGTCGATAGTCGCATCCCAGACCGGTTTGAGCGTTGCGGTAAGCAGGCCCACACCCGAGGCGGCGACCGCGCGTTCAACCTCATCTTCGGTCCAGAACTCATTGGTGTAAGGCCAAAGCCGGTCAAGCGCATGCTGCGCCCGTTTATGTGAGCTTGGGGTGCCGTCACCAAAGCAGATCACCCACTCACGCGCATGGCGAAAATGCGCGCGCGCCTCTTTGACGGATTTGGCCGCAATGGCGGCCAGCTGCGCATCGCGTGATTGGCTGAGTGCTTCCCACTGGGCGCATGCCAGGGCCGAAGCGAATAGATTGCGTACGACCGTGATCGCGTAGTCGTCGTGGGGTCCGTCGCCGTTGGGTAGTTCAAGCAGGGTGTAGTTACGAAATGCCGGCTCGTCGCGAAAAAACGCAAGCGCGTCTTCATCGCGGCCCAGGCCCTCGAGCTGGGCAGCATGTGACAGCAGCAGCCTTGCCTGGCCAATCAGGTCGAGCGAGATATTGGTCAGCGCAATATCTTCTTCAAGTATCGGACCATGGCCGCACCATTGCGACAGGCGCTGACCCAGCACCAGTGCGTTATCGGCCAGGCGCAAGAGATAGTCGATATGTTCGGGGTTCGTGCTCATGATGGGCTCACATGTGCCGAACCGCTTCAGGCAGCTCGTAAAACGTGGGGTGGCGATAGATCTTGTCGGCCATGGGGTCGAAGTCCATGCCCTTATCTTCAGGCGCGGAGGCGGTAATGGCCTGAGAAGGGACGACCCAGATGCTCACACCCTCCATGCGACGGGTGTAGACGTCGCGCGCCAGGCGAAGGGCCATGGCGGAGTCGGCGGCATGCAGGCTTCCGCAGTGCTTGTGTTCAAGCCCCTGCTTGCTGCGCACAAAAACCTCCCAAAGGGGCCAGTCGCGGTTGCTATCGGTCATGGTTTGCTCCAGAGCCTTGGATAGACATTGGGGTTGGTGAGCGGTCTGATAAGGGCGATACGTGCAGGCGATCGGTCGGCCGGTGCGTGCGGACGACACGCGCGCAGGGCCCCCGCCTTGGTCATTGGCTCAGGCCGCCTGGCGCTGGGCGCGCTCACGCTGCTTATCCGCATGGGCAAGTGCGGCTTCGCGAACCCAGGCGCCGTTATCGTGGGCGGCCACGCGCATGGCCAGGCGTTCACGATTGCAGGGGCCGTCGCCACCCACCACGCGCCAGAACTCGGACCAGTCGATCGGGCCATGGTCGTAGTGACCGCGCTCGGCATTCCAGCGCAGTTTCGGGTCGGGCAGTGTCACGCCCAGCAACTCTGCCTGCGGTACGGTGGCGTCAATGAATTTCTGGCGAAGATCGTCGTTGGAGATGCGCTTGATGCCCCAGCGCATGGTCTGGGCCGAATGAATGGACTCGGCGTCGCTGGGACCAAACATCATCACCACAGGCCACCACCATCGGTTGACCGCATCCTGCACCATCTCGCGCTGTGTCTGGCTTCCCTGCATCATCGTGAGCAGCGAATCAAAGCCCTGGCGTTGGTGGAATGACTCTTCTTTGCAGATGCGGATCATCGCGCGGGCATAGGGGCCATAGGAGCAGCGGCACAGCGGGATCTGGTTCATGATGGCCGCGCCGTCGACCAACCAGCCGATCACACCCACGTCGGCCCAGTTAAGCGTGGGATAGTTAAAAATGCTGGAGTACTTGGCCTTGCCGCTGTGCAATCCGTCGACCATCTGGGTGCGCGAAGTGCCCAGTGTCTCGGCGGCTGAGTAGAGATACAGGCCGTGTCCGGCCTCGTCTTGAATCTTGGCCAGCAAAATAGCCTTGCGCTTCAGACTGGGTGCGCGTGTGACCCAGTTGCCTTCGGGCAGCATGCCGACCACCTCTGAGTGCGCGTGCTGCGAGATCTGCCGCACCAGTGTCTTGCGGTAGGCCTCCGGCATCCAGTCCTGAGGTTCGACCTTGCGATCAACGGCGATGCGTGCTTCAAACGCGGTTTCAGCCTCGTTGGCGCTGGTGATGCGGGTGCCATCCTGCGGGGCCAGATCGATCGCTTGCGTATACATGGCTCATCCTGAGAAGCGGGTTGCGCGTTGGGCTGGCCGGCTGTTCGCGACGGAGCGCCCTTGCGGTTGGTTTCGGCCTGAGGCTCAACCACCGGGCGAGATTCTAATAATTAACCGTCCGGACGGTCAATTAATTTTCGAGATCTGGAATTTGGGCACGATGAGGTGATGTTGAAGGCGGATATTTTCTCTTCGACAGAGGCTCGGTTGACACGTTTCAAAGCAAACGTGATAATCCAAGGTTCCCTGGAGGGGTGCCCGAGTGGCTAAAGGGGGCAGACTGTAAATCTGTTGGCTTACGCCTACGTTGGTTCGAATCCAACCTCCTCCACCAGCTTTCGCGAGGGAACAGGGGTTAATAAGCGAGGGCAACAGTCGAGGTAAATAGTCGAGTTTAGTGGCCGGGCGGTTTTGATCGATCGACAGGGTTCACGGGGGCTTACGCTTCCGTCGTGATGCGGGTGTAGCTCAATGGTAGAGCAGAAGCCTTCCAAGCTTACGACGAGGGTTCGATTCCCTTCACCCGCTCCAGTGAAGTCATAAGCGCTTGGTTTTTTGAACAGCCCATGTGGCTCAGTGGTAGAGCACTCCCTTGGTAAGGGAGAGGTCACGCGTTCGATCCGCGTCATGGGCACCACCAATTCGCCGGGTGTGTCGGCGAAACAAAGACACCGGACAGCCGGCGTCGTGTTAGCGGGAACCAGGAGTTCGAGATGGCAAAAGGCAAGTTTGAGCGTACGAAGCCGCACGTAAACGTTGGGACGATTGGGCACGTTGACCATGGCAAGACGACGCTGACGGCGGCGATTACGACGGTGCTGTCGACGAAGTTTG
>JBDLQY010000113.1:0-5522 GCA_039800325.1 Pseudomonadota bacterium
GCGTTATCTTCAACCGCGCTGCCGGTGTGACCGCAACCCTGCCGGAAGCTACCGGCTCGGGCAACCGCTACGAGTTCATCGGCCTTGTCGATGCCTCGGGCAGCCAGATCATCAAGGTCGGCGACAACACCGACATCATGATGGGCGTGGCCTATCTGGGCAACGACAGTGCAGGCGCTTCGTGCTTCTACACTGCCGATACCTCGGACACGATCACGCTGGACGGATCGACCAAAGGCGGCCTCAAGGGCTGGCGCGTCGTCTGTGACGACATCGCTGCCAACACTTGGGCCGTTATGGTTATGTCGGAGGCCTCTGGCACCGAAGCGACCCCGTTCTCGGCCACTGTGTCGTAACGAAAAGAGGGGCGGGTTTAGGCTCGCCCCAATTTCCAAATGATGGAATATCGCGTAACATGTGAAGGAATATTCCGGGGAGGCATCCGCTATCGTCGCGGGCAAATCCTACGGATGCCGCCAGAAGTGGCGGAAGTAATGCGTTTGGCTTACCCTAATCTGACCTTTGAGGACGCCCATGTCGAAAATCGCGGAGAAGATGTTCGAGGAGGACGGGAAGATTATCGTGCAACAGACGCACGACTTCAGCCCGGTTCTGGAACGAGCGAAAGCCCTAAAAAGCGCCGGGGCGGACAGCTTCGGGGAAAGCAAATTAGTTGGCTTGGTCCCGATGAAGGTGTGGGCTGAGTGGGCCAAGAAGTGGGGCGTCAATCCGAACGACGCGGCGGCCATGCGTGAGGTTGTGGCCCGTGAGTTGAACAGCAGCGACAACGCCCACCTGCGCGTCTGGGAAGGGCGGTATTGATATGGAAGTTGTTGACACAGTCATGCAGTGGATCGTTGCCCCGGTCGCGGGCTTTGTTCTGTGGATGTACCGCACGCAGCAAGACCATGCCACCAAGCTGGCTGTTCTTTCTGCCGTACATGAGGCGAACAAAGAAGCCCATGACCGGGAGTTCAAAGAACTGCGTGAAAGCTTCAAGCGCGTATTTGAAAAGCTGGACGGCATTGAAGCCGCTTTGAGAAAGTGACCATCCCTCTGATCTGGGTGGGCTATACCCACCTCTGGATCGACGGGCGCATGGTATTTGTGAAGATTTGCAGGTATACTGCTGACATTGCGCTGGCGGTCGATCCGCTGTCGTTTTGTCCGCCTATCTGGAGCCTGTAGATGTTCGACCCAGTTAGCATTGGCATGGCCATCTCTGTGGGCAGCAAGGCTTTCGGCCTGCTGAAGCAAGGCATTGCTGCTGGCAAAGAAATCCAAGACATGGCCTCGCAGTTGTCAGAGTGGGGCAAAGCTGTCTCTGACATTGCCTACGCTGCTGACAAAGCCAACGAGCCGCCGGGTGTGTTCAAGACGCTGTTCGGTGGAGACACTCAAAAAAGCGCCATTGATATTTTTGCCGCTCAGAAGCAATGCGAACAGCAGCGCAAAGAATTAAAACAATTAATATCATACACTTACGGGCATGACGCGTGGCTGGATTTCCAGAACATTGAGCGCCGCGTGAGGGAGCAACAACGCGAGCAGGTTTATCGCCGCCGCGAGATGATCGAATCGATCATGGAATTTTTGCTGTGGTCGGGTATAATCTTGGCGACCATAGTGGTGGCTGGCCTCGGCCTGTACTTCTGGGGCGTCTATCTAGGGAGATGGTAATGTCACTTGAACACTGGATATGGCCTGCCTTTGCAATTGGTATTGCATTGGTATTCTATTTCAGCGGCGACGGCTTTTATCGCTACCCCTGCCAGGATCCACAAAACTGGGCTGCCTTGGAGTGCCAACCGCCGATCTGCCTTCGCACCAAGAATTGCGCTGAAGACCTAACTGGAGGGGCCGCGCCATGAGCAAAAACAATCCTGACTTTCTTGAAGCCAAGCTGCGCTATTTCATCGGCGTTTCGCTGACTTTGATCCTTGGCGGTAGCATCTTCATCATCCTCTACTCGCTGGTATTCGTGACCCAGCCATTGGGCGAAAGTTCAGAGAACGACCGCGCCCTGTTCGCCATCCTCACCCCCATCGCCAGCTTCATCACTGGTGCCTTGGGCGGTGTAATGGCCGCAGGCAACAACCGCAAACGGGGCAGCGAAGATGATACGCCCCCTCCACAGGAGTACACAGAATGATCGGACGCATCGTTGGAATGCTTGTTGGTCGCAAGCTCAAAGAGAAGGCCGTGGACGCAGTGCTGGACAAGGTGAACCTGCCTGACCCGGTGGAGAACGCGATCAAGGCTGCCGCCACTGGCAACGTCGGCGACCTGCTCGGCGGCATGGGCAAGGACATGGCGAAAGAGGCCGTGATGGAAACCATCACCAAGAAGGTGCCGATCAAGAGACCCAAGAAATGAGGTGGCTCGTTGCCCTGCTCTTGTCGGCCAGCCCTGCGCTGGCCACACCCTATGAGATCACCCGAGTGATCGATGGCGATACCGTCGAGATCGCGGTGGACTTCCTGCCAGCGCCCCTGCCACCCAAGCTGTCGATCCGCGTGATGGGCATCGACACGCCGGAGAAGGCACCGCGCGCTCAGTGTGATGCCGAGGCTGCTTTGGCAAAGAAGGCCAGCGCCTTCACCAAGAATGCCGTCGCCAATGCCCTTGAGGTCGATATCAAGATACTCAAGTGGGACAAGTACGGGGGCAGGGTGCTGGGCGATGTCTATCTGGACCACCAGAGCCTCGCGGAAAGTCTCGTCTCTGCCGGGCTGGCTCGGCACTACAAAGGTGATGCCAAGCAGTCTTGGTGCGAATAAGGAGAAACTGAATGACCCTTCTGACCGTTGACCAACTGCGCGCCATGATCCCCTCCAACAAAGAGGTTGAGGCATGGTGCGAGGAACTAAACAAGGCGCTGCCGAAGTACGACATTACGACTGACCAGCGCATAGCTGGATTTGTGTCTCAGTGCGCCCATGAAAGCATGGACTTCAATGCCATGTCCGAGAACCTGAACTACCGCGAGGAGACGCTGAACAAGGTCTTCCCGCGCTACTTCGGGCCCGGCAAGCGCAACGCTGCCGAGTATGCCAAGAACCCTGAGAAGATCGCCAACTACGTCTATATGGATGAATTCCGCACCTCGAAGCTGGGCAACACGCAGCCCGGTGATGGCTGGCGGTTCCGTGGGCGTGGCCTGAAGCAGTTGACCGGGCGAGACAACTACACCCGCTTCGCCAAAGACTACAGCATGACGGCAGAAGAAGCCGCCGTGTGGGTCGAAACCAAAGAAGGTGCCTTGGCATCGGCTCTTTGGTTCTGGAACACCAACAAGCTGAACCCGATTGCCGACACTGGTGACGTGGCTGCACTCACGAAGAAGATCAACGGGGGCAACATCGGCCTAGCCGACCGTCAGGCGCGCTACGCCAAGGCTATGGCTGCGCTGGGCGGGAAGATCGAAGCCGTCGTCAACTCGCAGATCACCGACGCTGTGACGCAGGTTCTGCGGAAAGGCTCGAAGGGCGCTTTGGTGAAGAAGCTGCAAGCCGCCCTCAATATTGGCGCGGATGGCGACTTCGGCCAAGGCACCGAGAACGCCTTGAAGAAGTGGCAGGCCCGCAATGGCCTGACGGCTGACGGCGTGGCCGGGCCTAAGACACTGGCGAAACTGCTTGGATAATCGCGAGGGGCGCGTGGTGAAGATGAGCCGTAGCGCAGTCTGATCCTGACCAACACAAAGCCTGTGCTGCGCCCCTCGCAATTCAAGTTATCGGGTCAGCCTGCGGCCCGCAACCGCTTTTGACGCTCGATGTCGTCAAAGGCGCGTTGAATGGCAGACGGGCTGGCCGACAGCTTGACCTTGGGCTTCGTCTCGCCGTCGATGATGTCAACCCACACCTTGCTTTTTTGACTTATCCTCTGAGGTGAAAACTGGTGCATTGGCAGCACGATGCCGAAACGCTCACAGGCGGCGGCAATGCTGGATCGGTGCATCCCGTAATGCTCGGCGGTCAGGGTTAGGTGCCAGCCCCTGTCCTTGGCGGCTTGGATCATGTCACGGGTGATTACTCGTCTCGGGGGTGCCATTCGTATCGGTCCTTTATTGCGTTTATTTCGTCTAGATTTTGCTGGAGCATGTAGAGGATCAACTCAAGCTGCTCGGGGGTACACCAAAGCCCCCCCGGCACGCGCACGAAGCCAGCGGCGCGGATGGCCTGCGCTTGGGGGCTTGTGTCGTGCCGGGTGCGGGTCATGGTCACACTTCCCAGAGGTGCGGCCTGCCGGGTGCCTCAGCCGTGAAGAAGCCGAAGGCGTTGTGAAAGTCGTGCAAGGCATTGATGTAATCTCGCAGCCGTGCGTTCTCGACGTTGGCTTCCGCCATCCTCTCCATCATGTCGATGATGCGCTTGGCCTCTTCCGCCCGCTCGTGCAGCATCAGCTTGAGGTGGTGCTTAGTCAGCCGCTCTGATGGGCGGTCAAAGTAAACAGGATGCGGATAGGTTATGTCGCACATAATCCGCTCCATATTGCCTTTGGTGGTGCGGTATAGCTTCAAGCTACTCACGGCTCTCTCCTTTGATCTCTGCGAGGGTGGCTTTAAGGCCGATAGGGTCGTAGTCGGACGGCTCGCCCCAAGTGGCGCGGGCGCGGTCAAACCTGCATCGGTCGCAGTCGCAGCTTTCGTTGTGGTAATCAGCTTGCCTGAAAGGGTTTACCTTATCGTAATAACCAACGGCAGCGTTCAGCGCCTCCACCGCCTTCGCCAGCTTGGCTTCATACCCCACCATGATCTTGTGGGTGTTCTTAGCTACACCTTCAATGTGGTCATGCAGTTTTGCGTTCTCGGCCGTCAGGGCTTCGATGCGGGCAAAAACTTCCACAGCATCGCGGTATGTCTGGCGCTCAGCACGAATGGCCTCATCCCGCTCCTTGGTCAGGGCTTCGATGCGGTCGGCGGCTTGGCGGCACCAATCGCAGGCCATCTCTTTGGTCGCATGTACTGGATAGCCGCAAGCGCCACAGCATATTTCGTCACTCATCGTCCACCTCCATCATCTGCTTCACCAGTGCTGGCACCTTGCGCCACTTGTACAGGCTGGCTGGCGAAACGTCATAAAGAGCCGCAGCATTCTTTACCCCGAAACGCGCGGCAGAGCGCAAAGCCTCAACGCGAAGCTCGTCCGTCAGGCCGTAGTCTGGATGCAGTCCGGTCATCAGTCCCTCCATGTTCCCATCAGCCGCGAGTTCAGGTCAACTACCTCAGTCAGCCGCGCATAGCGCCAGCGACCCCACTTCCAAACCCCCGGAGCGTAGTCTGGCACCGCCACACGGACCATAAACACAGGCAAGAAGCCCCACTTCAGGTGGATCGCGCCCTGTTGGGCTTCGCTTGTCAGTTCTTTCATCTCGGCCTCCGCTGCTTGCTGTCTCGCCAATCACACGTCCCGATCTGCACGATGCCGGGGAAGTCATCGATGCGGCGGACCCTGATCGTATCCACAGCCCACCAATTATATTCCTGATGGGGTTCGTTTTCATAACAAGACACAAAATCA
>JBDLQY010000114.1:0-10693 GCA_039800325.1 Pseudomonadota bacterium
GCCTAAAGGTCAGCCCCTCCACCACGCGCACCGATGCCAGCAAGCGCTCGCCGCGGCCCATGCGTTCAAGCAGTCGCCCCAGACTGGCGCCCGCGGGAACCTCATACGTTCCCGCACGAAGTGAGGCGTTGTCCTGACGACTGCGAAGAGCCAGCCAGACGATAGACCGTGACACATCGATGTTCGCCGCACCCAGTGCGCGTTGCAGGCCCACCGGACCTGCAACACCACGTTCGAGTAGCACGCGGCGCGGTGTCGGCTCGTCATGCAAGGGTCTATGCCACACCGCGTACCAAGCCCAGACCGCGAGTAGCATCCCGCCAAGAATGGTGGCAATCAGAAGTTTGAGGAGGCCCGATGGGCGTGCGGTCATGATTCGGCAAACGACGTTGACTTCCTATAATACGACGCTATGAATGCTCCTCTTCTCAACGAAAGCTTCAATCTGACCGTGGCTCAGTCTTGTCTGTCGACCCTTGGCGCAGACCTGGTGGTTGATGCCTACGGTCCACAGGCCTGTTTTTCGGGCGTCGCTTCCATAGACACTGTCTTGTCGGGCTGTATTGCCCCCCTGCCCGACTATGGACTTTTGCACGTCACGGGCGCGGACGCTCGAAGCTTTCTCCACTCCCAACTCACCAACGATATAGAGCATCTTGCGGCGGGAAAGGTCCAGTGGAATGGATTCTGTACGGCAAAGGGACGTCTGCTTCTTGCCGGCCGAAACTGGCTGTCTGATGAATCGATTGCGCTGCTTGTTCCACGCGCTCTGGCCGAGCCGTTGCGAAAGCGCCTGTCAATGTTCGTTTTGCGCAGCAAGGCCAAGGTGGTCGACGCCTCAGATCAATGTGTGTGTTTTGGTTTGACGGGCGCTAATACCGCTGCGGCGCTGGCGCGTCTGGGCCTAGCCCCCGTCCAGATCGATACCTGCGCGCGTCACGCAGAAATCACAGCCATTCGTCTTTCGAGTGTGCGCCTAAGTCAGGGCGAACTTGAGCGCCATCTGCTGGTGGTTCCGTTGCACGATCTCAGCCGTGTCTGGGAAATTCTCGTCCGAGCCGATTTTGATCGGGCGTTGACGCCTGCGGGTAGCGAGCTCTGGCGCTGGACCGAGATCAGAGCCAGCGAACCCCGGGTGGTGGGGGCTGCTGTTGAGCAGTTCGTCCCGCAGATGCTCAATTTCGACCTGATTGGCGGTATCAATTTCAAAAAAGGCTGCTATCCAGGTCAAGAGGTTGTGGCACGCAGCCACTATCTAGGCAAGCTTAAACGCCGAATGTTTCTGGCCGATTCAGGCCCAGGCCCCTGTCCTGTGCCTGGCAGCGACATTCTGTCGCCTGGCCAGACAGAACCGTGCGGCCAGGTCGTCATGGCTGCGGGCTCGCCGCTGGGCGGCATATCGGTTCTTTATGAATCCCAAATCGCACTGGCTGACGGTGCCACGCTTGTAGACGGACGCGCCCTTGCGCGTCTACCGCTTCCATACGCGATGCCGACCTGATTCGTGACAGGCCAGGAGCTGCATATGCCTGCCTTCCGCTCGGTCTACGTCTATTACAAGACCAGAACCGAATCGTTTTCGGTGACATTAGCTGCATTGCGCCGGCTTCAAGCTGCCATGGCAGACGGTGGATACCGCTGTCGTATTCAGCAGCGCTGCGACCTGTCCAGTGATGGTCAACACACCTGGATGGAGATTTATGACTCGGTGCCCGACGAAGATATGAATGATTGGCGTCAGATGCGCCTGGACGCAGCCTCTGCACTGGGCCTGAGCACTGTTTTTGCAAGGGAAGTCATTGAAGTTTTTGTTGATATATCACACGTAAAGTATTGACTTTCAATGGTTCTTAACTTTGTCATGACTTTATCTTTGCACCTGCCGACGTTCATGAGTCTGCTTAAACGTAATAATATACATTGTGTTTGTTCACTATGTGCCTGATTGGATTTATTTTTAATCCGAATTCAGAGATGCCGCTTGTTTTGGCCGCCAATCGGGATGAGTGGCGGGTTCGCCCTACCCAGGCGGCGCATTGGTGGCTTGATCATGATGGGGTCTATGCCGGGCGAGATCTGCAGGCAGGCGGCACCTGGCTTGGTGTGCACCGAAGGGGCCGCGTGGCGGCTCTCACCAATGTGCGCGAGCCATCGCGTGTCCAGGCAGACTCGCCTTCACGCGGATTCCTGGTCAGCCAGTTTTTGCAACATGACGGAAAGCTCTCGACCTATGAGCAAGCGATACAGGACGATGTACAGCGCTACGCGGGCTTTAACCTCCTGATGTTTGAGCGTGCAGAGGGGGGCTGGATAGCCAGCTGCTTGTCCAACAGAGCCGAGCATGCTCGCGCCGGGCAGAGCCTGAACCCAGGTTGTCATGTTCTGTCCAATCACCTCCTCAACACGCCTTGGCCAAAGGCTCAACGATTGCGGTCTCGACTGCAGGCGATCGCCCAGTCTTCTTCAGATCCTGGTCATGCGCTGCTTGAAGCACTGACTGATGACGAGATACCGCCGGACGATCAACTGCCGGACACCGGCATCGGTATCGAGCGCGAACGTGCCCTGGCGGCGGCTTTGATTCGGGGAGAGGCCTACGGTACGCGAAGCTCTACCGTGCTTCAGATTACTGCAGATGGGCAGGTCAGCGTGATTGAGCGGACCTGGGCCTGGTCAGACGGCCGGCTTTCGGTCAGCGCAGAACACAGCACCCGCTTTAGGCTGGACGAGTAGGCGGCTGTTTTTCAATCAGGCGCGCAGACGTCTACGCATCAGGATATGGGGAATTCCTGCCTCCTCATAGGGGTCGCCCTCGGCCTCGAAACCATGGCCGACGTAAAACCCGGCTACGTATTGTTGCGCGCTGAGAACCACCTCTGTGTCGCCGCGACTATGGGCAAACTCCATCAGAGCGCCGAGAATTCGGCCCCCCACGCCGTGCCTACGCCACGGCGCCAGCACAGCCATACGCCCAATATGACCATCCGGTAGCAGGCGGCCAGTACCAATGGGAAGCCCGTCCGCAAAGGCCACCGCGTGCGCACAGACCGCATCCTGTACATCCCACTCAAGGGCCGGATCAATGCCCTGCTCATCAACAAAAACGGCTGTGCGAATGGGCTGCGCAAGGGTTTGTAGCTCAGACCAGCCTCCGATTCTGACCTGAACCGCGTCGGGGGCCAGAAACACCCGCAGATGCTTGGCGATCAGCCGCGGGTTTTCATGCACAAGCCAATGGCTCAGGCCATCGAGTCGGTGAACCGAGAGCTCAGGAACAAAATCGGACAGCCCATCCAGAAGCACGGGCAGAAGCGCAACATCAGCCATGCCCCACAGCACCAGGGTAGGCACCCGCACCATGAAATCCTGCGGCCGTAGATTCAATGCGCCTGCTCCGGACCCATCAGAGCCCGGGGGGTGCAGCGGCGTGGCTCGATACCAGTTCAGCATGCCGGTCAGAGCGCCCTCTTGCGACCACGCCTTCTGATAGTGCGCAAGCAGTTCGGGGTTTAGCCAGCTCGAATCGCCATGTCCACAAAGGATTCCCCGCAGCCGCGCGAAACCGCTCTGAGCCAATACCGACTCAGCACCTGGCTTACGCAGCCAATTCATATAGGCGCTGGCTTGCTGTTGAGCGGCATCGCGCGCCAGAGCCTGTGCGAACAGCCAGGGATGGGGCGCGTTGAGGATCGCAAGCCTGCTCACCTGCTCAGGTTTGGCAATAGCAAACGCCCAGGCTAAGGCACCGCCCCAATCATGGCCGACCACATGGCATTGGCGGGCGCCAAGATGTTGGACCAGGGCTGAGACATCGGACACCAGTTCGGGCATTCGATAGCGCTCGACCGGTACCGGACGATCACTGAGGTTGTAGCCGCGCAGATCGGGCGCGACCACAAAGAACTGGTCTGATAGTAGAGGCATGAGTTCACGCCATGCCAGCCAGCATTCGGGAAAACCGTGAAGCAGAAGTAACAGCGGACGGTTGGGGTCGCCGCAGTGTGCGTAATGAAGCCTGACTCCGCTTGAAAGCGTGGCATAGCGCCCGGTTTCGATCACATTAAACTCCTGGCGCGACTCGTTGGCATTAAAGACAGCTTACTTCCTGAAGAGACGCAGGCCCGTGCATATGCAGAACGTATGTTGGCTAGGCGTCCGTCGAGCCTGGCTTAAGCTGCGGGCGGTGGCTGAAGGGGTCGGTGGGGTTACGCTGCAACACGACATCTTCCAGTCGCAATCGAACAGAGTCGAGAATGCGCGGATGAGTAATCAGGTAAAAGCGGCGCTCGCGAATAGCGGCAAAAGTCATCTGCGAGACCTCGGCCGCGCTGATGCGGCCCGACTCGACCGCCTTGGCCAGGCTTGCCTGTGCTGCCTGCATGGACGACGTAGGCGCTTGCGGCGACCTGAGATCGTCGGGACGATTGCGCGATGATTCGTTGATTCCAGTGGGTACGAAGGCTGGGCACAGCAGAGTGACGCCAATATCAGCACCCACACAACGCAGGTCGTGATAAAGGGTCTCAGACAGGCTGACCACCGCATGTTTACTGAGGTTGTAAACGCCCATCATTTGCGCAGACAGCAGACCTGCCACCGATGCTGTGTTGACAATATGCGCCGGCTGTCCCGAAGCAATCATGCGCGGCACGAAGGCCCGAATTCCGTTGATGACACCCCAGGTATTCACCCCCAGCACCCATTCCCAATCCTGCTGACTATGCTCCCAAAGATATCCGCCAGTAGCCACGCCAGCATTGTTGAACAGCAGATGCACCGGGCCCAAATCCTGATAGCAGCGCTCAGCCAGGGCCATCATGGCTGATCCATCGCGAACATCTAGGGGCTGACAGAGCACCTGCGCGCCCATCGCACGCAGCTCGTCGGCACAACGCTCGAGGGACTTGGCCTCGATGTCGGCCAGCACCAGGCGCATGCCCAGTCCGGCGGCAGTTCGAGCGAATTCCCGTCCGAAGCCACTGGCGGCCCCTGTAATCACCGCAAGCTTGTCGCGAAAGTCTTGCATGAGGGTAGCACTCAGGATGCCTGGTTCAGCATAGGGGACGCCGTCACGCTCAGACGAGCTTGACCAGCTGCTTACCGATGTTGCCACCCCGCAGCAAGGCCGTGAAGGCCGAGGGAGCAGCCGCTATGCCTTGAGCAACCGTCTCGTGATAACGCAGACTACCGGCTGCGACGGCCTCAACCAGCTCTGCCTGGGCTACCGGCCAGAGTTTGGGAAACTCGGTCACGATGAAGCCCTGCATGCGCAATCGGTTGACCAAAATAGAACGGATGTTATTCACCGGAATCGGTTCACCGTTGTAGCCCGCAATCAGCCCACAGACCGCGATACGTCCGAAGGCGTTCATACGCCTGAGCGCTGCATCAAGCGTCGGACCACCGACATTTTCAAAATAGCCGTCAATGCCCTGTGGACAAGCCGCCTTAAGGGCGGCGTCCAGCCCACCCGCCTTGTAGTCAATACAGGCGTCGAATCCAAATTCCTGCGTGACCATGCGACACTTTTCAGCACCGCCGGCGATTCCCACCACACGGCATCCCATGGCCTTCGCCAACTGTCCGACGACGGAGCCTACCGCACCGCTGGCCGCTGACACGGCGACCGTCTGACCCGGCTTAGGCTCAATCAGGTGCTTAAGACCAATCCAGGCTGTAATGCCCGGCATACCGGCAACACCCAGGTACGCTGACAGCGGTATGCGATGGGCATCAACTCGACCCATTCCCGTACCGTCAGAGACTCCCCATTCCTGCCAGCCCATCCGTCCCACGACCGCATCGCCTTCAGCAAAGCGCGGATTACGGCTGCGCACTACCACGCCCACTGTTCCGCCCTGCATGACAGCGCCCAGCGCCTGCGGCTCAGCGTAAGACTTAACGTCGTCCATGCGCCCGCGCATGTAAGGGTCGACCGACAGAAAATGGTTGCGTACCAGTACTTCGCCGTCGGACAGCTCGGGGACAGGCGATTCGGTCAGCTCAAAACAGGCCTCAAGCGGATGCGACGCAGCCGGGCGCCGCGCCAGAATCCAGGCACGATTGGTTTGTGTCATGTTGCTTCCCGTAATTTATAGCTAAACGTACCCGACGCCCGGGCAATGATCTCATCTTGTGCGGACCGAATCTCGGCCTCGCAGAAGGCCACGCTGCGAGTACGATGGACCACCAGCGCTCGGGCCGTCAGCCGACCAGCTGCCGGGCGCATAAAACTGGTTTTCATTTCGATGGTTGCGACGGACCGGGTGTCACTGCCGCCTGCGCGAGCCATGCCGCGCACCGCCATGGCCATGCTGACGTCGAGCAGACTCATGAGAGCCCCCCCGTGGGCTACCTCGAACGAGTTCATGTGTCGTCGTTCAAGCTCAAGCGCAGCCACTGCCACCCCATCGCCCAACTCAGTCAGCACGATACCCAGTTGCTCGATGTAGGGAATTTCGCTGGGAAAGCCCGTGGAGCGGAGCGGTGGTGTTGCAGGTACGCTGGGCTCGATCGGCATTGTGGACACGTCAGAGGCGTTGGGTAGTTCAAATGCGCTCGGCACGGGGGTTTGCCGTCAGACCGCAGTGACGCCGCCGTCAACGGCCAGAATCTGACCGGTGATGTGCCGACCGGCGTCTGAACAGAGCAGCAAGGCTGGGCCTTTCAGGTCTTCATCACCACCCAATCGATGCAAAGGCGTTCCCGCAGTAATGCTGTCACCAAACTGAGCCAGCACGCCTCGCGTCATCTTCGATGGAAAAAAGCCCGGCGCCAGCGCATTGACATTAATGCCGAACTCGCCCCACTCGCCTGCCAACGCACGGGTAAAGTTCACCAGACCACCCTTGGTTGTGTTGTACGCAATCATCTCGTTGGTGTTGGGCGGGTTACCCCGTAGACCAGCGATGGAGGCCACGATCAGAATGCGGCCCGAGCGACGCGGAATCATCGACCGCGCGCCGATCTCCTGTGTCAGTACGAACACACCCGTGAGATTGATGTTGACCAGCTTGAGCCATGCATCCAGCGGATGCGTCTCTGCGGGTGCGCCCCAGGTGGCGCCGGCGTTATTCACCAGAATATCGCAGTGCCCCAGCCGATCGAGCGCCCGCCCGGCGAACTCGCGTACCGAGCCGATGTCAGACATGTCGCAGGTTAGCGAACTGGCCCGAACGCCAAGGCTGCTCAGGTGTTGAACTGCCTCGTCGAGTTCAGGCTGCTTACGGGCCGCCACCAGGACCTCGGCGCCCATTTCGCCCAAGGCCTCAGCGATCTGCAGACCCAGACCCCGCGAGCCACCCGTGACGATGGCCTTGCGGCCGCTGAGATCGAATAATTGTTTAAGAGGCATGTTCAATCCTTGCGCTCAGCGGACGATTTCAAAAAGGCCTGCGGCGCCCATACCACCGCCCACGCACATAGTGACCACGGCCCAGCGGGCGCCACGGCGACGACCCTCAATCAGCGCATGCCCGGTGAGACGCTGTCCGCTGACGCCATAGGGATGTCCAATCGCAATCGCGCCGCCGTCAACATTCAATCGGTCGTTGGGTATGCCCAGGCGGTCACGGCAATAAATCACCTGCACCGCGAATGCCTCGTTGAGTTCCCATAAATCAATGTCTTCGACCTTGAGGCCGGCGCGTGCCAGAAGCTTTGGAACGGCGAACACCGGGCCGATACCCATCTCATCAGGCTCGCAGCCCGCGACTGCGAAGCCACGAAAGACCCCCAGGGGCTTAATGCCGCGCCGAGCGGCCAGTGCTGCGTCCATGACCACACAGGCGCCCGCTCCGTCCGAGAACTGACTGGCATTTCCGGCGGAAATGACACCGCCCGGTATCGCCGAGCGAATCTTTGACACCCCTTCAAGGGTAGTGTCATCGCGACGTCCTTCATCATCGGCTAATGTGACCTCACGGGTAAACATCTGTCCGCTGGCTTTATCGGCCACCGCCATGCGAACCGTCAGTGGCGCAATTTCATCCTTGAATCGTCCTGCCACTGCGGCTTCGCAGGCACGCAACTGACTTTGAACGCCGTATTCGTCCTGCCGCTCGCGACTGATCTGGTAGCGCTTGGCTACCTGCTCAGCGGTTTGCAGCATGTTCCAGTAAATCTCGGGTTTGTTGCGGGCCAGATGCTTGTCCTGAATCATGTGCAGATTCATCTCGTTCTGGACGCAGGAAATTGATTCGACGCCACCCGCCACAAAAACATCGCCCTCGCCGGCCATGATGCGCTGGGACGCCAGTGCAATGGTCTGCAGACCCGATGAGCAAAATCGATTAACGGTAAGGCCGGATACTGTCACTGGGCAACCAGCGGCCAGCGCAATCTGTCGCGCAATATTGGCGCCTGTGGCCCCTTCGGGATTCGCGCAGCCCATCAGCACATCTTCGACCTCGGCTGCATCGATGCCAGCTCGCGAAATCGCCGCCTTGACCACATGACCACCCATCGTGGCGCCGTGTGTCATATTGAGCGCGCCACGCCAGCTCTTGGCCAGCCCAGTGCGCGCCGTCGAAACAATGACCGCTTCACGCATGACAGTCTCCTTCAGGAATTGAAGCCGCGGCCGGCCTTGACCAGTTCAACAAGGCGCGGCGCTGGCTGCCAGAAGCCAGGATCGCCGTGCGGATTGGCCGCGAACGCGCGCATGCGGTTGGCGACGTTGTACAGACCGTACTGGTCGGCATACAGCATCGGGCCACCCCGGAAGACGGGGAAGCCGTATCCGGTGAGATAAATCATGTCGATGTCCGAGGCTCGAAGGGCAATGCCTTCCTCGAGAATGCGCGCACCCTCGTTGACCAGCGAAAACACCAGGCGGTGAACGATTTCCTCGTCGTTCAGTTTGCGCGGCGTCAGGCCAAGCTCCTTTCGCAGATCGAGCACCAGTTGGTCAACCACCGGATCGACCACCGGATCGCGGCGCCCTTTCTCGTAACGGTAAAACCCACTACCCGTCTTTTGCCCGAAGCGGCCCAGTTCGCAGACACGGTCAGCAATACGCGGGTAAACCATGTGAGGCTGCTCTGCATAGCGACGTTTGCGGATATACCAACCCACGTCATTACCAGCGAGATCACTCATGCGAAACGGGCCCATCGCAAAGCCGAACTTCTCAATGGCACGATCGATTTGCTGGACGCTGGCGCCTTCTTCGACCATGAAGCCAGCCTGTCTTACATACTGCTCAATCATGCGATTACCGATGAAGCCATCGCACACGCCCGAGACCACACCGGTCTTGCGCAGGCGTTTCGATAGTTGCAGCGTTGTCTGCAGAACATCTTTAGCCGTCTTCGCACCTCGCACGATTTCCAGCAGCTTCATCACATTGGCCGGGCTGAAAAAGTGCGTGCCAATGACATCTTGAGGCCGGCGCGTAAACTCGGCGATGCGATTTACGTCGAGCGTAGAGGTATTCGTGGCCAAAATAGCCCCACTTTTCATCACCTGATCAAGCTGTCGAAAAACCTGCTCTTTGACGGCCATATCTTCGAATACAGCCTCGATGACAATATCGGCACTGCCGATTTGGTCGTAGGACAAAGTGGGCTTGACCAGGGACATACGCTTTTCGACTTCTTCGGGGGTCATTCGCCCCTTGCGAGCCGAGTTTTCGTAATTGGCACGAATGGTGGCTATTCCGCGATCAAGTGCATCTTGCTTAACTTCAAGAAGACTTACCGGAATGCCCGCATTGGCGAAGTTCATGGCGATACCGCCACCCATGGTGCCTGCCCCAATCACTGCTGCCGACGCGATCGCTCGAACGGGAGTGTCTTCCGGAATATCCGGTATTTTGCTGGCAGCCCGCTCACCGAAAAAGGCGTGACGCAGCGCTCGCGACTCGGGTGTCTGCAGCAACTCTAAAAAATAACTGCGCTCGAGCTTCATGGCTTCGTCGAACGGCTTGCTGACTGCAGCCGCCACGGCCTCAACGCATCGCGCGGGTGCCGGATAGTCGCTCGCCACCGTGGCAACGGTATTACGCGCAAACTGAAGAAACGCAGCCGCGTCTTCATGCTGGACCTTGCGATCGCGCACCTTTGGCAGACCACGCCCTTCAGCGACAACTTTACGAGCAAACTCAATGGCGCCCTGCAGCAGATCACCCTCGATCATGGCGTCGAACAGGCCAGTAGGCGCGAGCTTTTCGGACATCACCGTGGTGCCCGACACGATCATGTTCAGCGCCATTTCAAGGCCGACCAGTCTTGGCAGCCGTTGGGTACCACCCGCACCCGGCAAAAGCCCGAGCTTGACCTCAGGCAATGAAATCTGTGCGCCCGGTTTAGCCACTCGGAAGTGACAGCCCATGGCGAGTTCGAGTCCGCCCCCCATCGCAACCGAATGAACCGCAGCGACGACGGGCTTGGAACACATTTCAATCTCGCGAATCACCGACAGCAGAATCGGCTCGGCCATTGCTTTGGGTGTATTGAACTCGCGGATATCGGCGCCACCCGAGAAGGCTCTGCCCGCCCCGGTGATTACAATGGCCTTGACCATCGGATCGGCCTGCGCACGCAAAACGGATTCAACGATACCGGTTCGCAAAGCGTGACCCAGCCCGTTGACCGGCGGATTATCGAGAGTGATGACTGCGACGTCACCATGCGTTGCGTACATCGCTTCGCTCATGGGTGTGCCCCTATCGTTGACATGATGCGCTGCCCAT
>JBDLQY010000115.1:0-12179 GCA_039800325.1 Pseudomonadota bacterium
GAGATCGGGCCGGTCACGCTTAAGCAGCAGATCAAGTACCAGCCAGCGCTGATGCGAATGCAGATCGTCAAGCTCACTACCAATAAAGCGACGCACCAGCGATCGGGCACCGTCACAACCCACCACAAACGCAGCCCGCAACGCATGCAACTCGCCGCTGGCCAGGTCTTCGAAGCAGACCTCGACGTGATCCGTATGCTCGCGCAGATTGAAAACTTCGCAGCGCAGCAACTGACTGACGCGGGTCTGTTCATGCAGGCTTGCACGCAGGCACTGCTCCAGGTCAGGCTGATGAAAGCGGTAGCTGGAATACCATCCCTGCGGGCCGATCTGCCGAGGACGAGACCAGTCGATCAGCAAACGACCATCGGCATCGATAAATTTCATGCCGGGCGAAACAATCAGCCGCTCTTCCAGGCGTGTCGCAAGGCCCAGCGTTTGAAAAACACGCATGCACTCGCCGTCAAAGTGCACCGCCCTTGGCAGGCGATAAATCTCAGGGTCTCGCTCAAAGACGGCTACCGTGAGGCCACAGCGCGCCAGCAGGCTGGCCAGGGTTGCGCCCACCGGGCCCAGACCGATGATGGCCACGTCAACCTCGGTATCGAACGCTCGAGGCCTAGCGTCATTGACTTCAGTTGCGCTGAGCCGGTCTCCCCGAACAGTGGTCCCGGCCGGTTCAGCCACGACGGCGGAGTTGTCTGGAGTTAGACGTCATCGGCAACTACATTACGCAAAATACCGATGCGGTCGACCTCAATTTCGATGACATCACCCGCCTTCATCCATACCGGCGGACTGCGCCGTGAACCGACGCCGCCGGGCGTGCCGGTCACGATGACATCACCCGCCTCAAGGGGTGCCACGGTGGACGTGTAAGCGATCTGCCGCGCTATACCGTGAATCATCATCTCAGTGGTGGCCCGCTGCATCTCCTGACCGTTAAGACGGCTGACAAGGCTCATGATCGTGCCAGGCGCAATCTCGTCTTCAGTCACCATCCAGGGTCCAAATCCGCCGGTGCGATAAAAGTTTTTTCCGGGTGCAAATTGACTGGTATGGCGTTGCCAGTCACGCACGCTACCGTCGTTGTAACAGGAGTAGCCTGCGATATGCGACCAGGCGTCAGCCTCGCGAATACGCCGGCCTGGCTTACCGATGATGACAGCGATTTCAGCCTCATAGTCAAGCTGAGTTGACTCGGGCGGGCGCAGCATGGGCTGGTCATGGCCTACCTGTGAGTCGGCAAAGCGCAGAAAAAAAGTGGGCTGCTCAGTCAATTCGCGCTGTGTTTCGCGAACGTGCTCCATGTAATTCAGGCCACAGCACCAGATCTTGCCCGGATTCGGAATGACGGGCAGCAGGCGAACCGCTGAAAATGGATGGTCAACTTTGCCCTGCGCGACAACACGGGCAGCTTCACCGATCGCATTTGCCGCCAACAGCGAGCGCAGATCAGCGTAACGATTCGACAAAGCCTGCTTCAGATCGATGACTCCCTCACCGACCACCGCGCCGAAACTTATACGACCCGAGTATTCGTAGCTGATCAGCTTCAATCGTGCCTCTTTAAAAAGTTTTGATTAATCTCAATATTTGAGATTAAATGACAAATCTCAGCACTGTCAAATACGGTCTTCCAGTGATCAGCGATCTGCGCTTCAGCCACTTCGGTATGTTTGTCTGCCATCTTGCACGCATGGAGGCTTTTTACACGCAGGCGCTGGGCTTCACCGTCACTGATCGCGGCTCGCTCGCCGGACCCAATGGTCCGTTCGATCTGGTCTTTTTGAGTCGTGATCCCGATGAGCACCACCAGATCGTTCTGGCCACCGGCAGGCCTGCACATCTGGACTTCAATCCCATCAACCAGATCTCCCTCAAGACCGGAAGCCTCGCCACGCTTCGTCAATTCAAAACCAGCCTTCCCCGAGCTGGAGCAAGCGAACTGATCACGGTTACCCACGGTAATGCGGTCTCAATTTACTGTCGTGACCCCGAGGGAAACCGGCTTGAAATATTTGTGGATCTGCCCTGGTATGTCGCGCAGCCGCTGCGCGAACCCATCGATCTTGATATCGACGATGAGGCTTTGCTAAAGATGCTCGAAGCCCACGCGCGCAGCCTGCCCGGATTTGAGCCGCGCACGGCCTGGCGTCAACGCATGGCACTGCGCATGGGGCTTACGGCTGCAGGCCCCACCGTGGCATGAGCAGCCCTGAACGTACCCTGGCTATCCTGGGACTTTTCTCAGGCGAACGTCCCATCTGGCAGCCTGACGCCATCAATGCTGCGCTGGGGTATTCGCGCCCAACGGGCTATCGCTATGTCAAGGCGCTCGTTGCGGCCGGTCTGCTGCATCGCCTAGAGCCTGGCCTGTACTGCCTGGGCCCGCGCATCATCGAGCTTGATTATCAATTGCGTCAAAGCGACCCGATACTGCTGGCCTCGCAGCCCGTCATGGAGCGCCTGGCGCAACGCACCGGTTTTGATGCCGTCTTGAGCATGATGTTTCCGGGGCCTCGTGTCGTTGATATCCACCGGGCCAGCGCCAGCTCGCGCCTCAAGCTCAGCTACGGGCGCGGCCGGCCGCGCCCCGCCTTTCGATCGGGCGCGCCCAAAGTGCTGCTAGCGGGGCTACCTAGGCCACAGCTGTTACGAATTTATCGCGACTGCGCGCACGACATTGAAGCCAGCGGCCTGGGCTCAAGCTGGGATGAGTTTCGCACCAACCTGGCCACTATCCGGCGGCAGGGCTATTACCAGTCGTACGGCGAACTTGAGCGCGGTATCGGTGGGCTGGCAGTTCCACTGCACAACCCTCAGGGTGAAACCCTGGCCGCACTCACCCTGGTCGGAACCGTGCGACAGTTTCGTGAGGCCGAACAACCACAGCTGCTGGCGCAGATCGGTAAGGCCCGACGCGCGATTGAAAACGAGTTCGTCCATGCGACTGGGCCTCCGCATCAAAACCTCTCGACCCAAATGACGACACCTCGCCGGAGAACATGATGACCAATCGACGACAGTTCACCCACGCTTTAACAGCCGGACTCAGCACACTCGCTCTGCCGGGGGCGGCCGTTCGTGCTCAGGCCACCGCTCCCATCAAACTGCTGGTCGGCTTTGCGCCTGGTGGCTCAGTCGATCTCACCGCGCGCGCGCTGGCAGACGCGATGCGCGCCCAGCTGGGTAGACCCGTAGTGGTTGAAAATCGTCCTGGCGCAGCCGGACGGCTTGCACCTGAAGCCGTCCGCCAGGCCAAACCTGACGGCGAGACGCTGATGCTGGTTCCGCATGGGCCGATGACGCTATTTCCATGGATTCATCAGCAGCTGCGCTATGACCCCTTTCAAGACTTCGCGCCGATCGGGCGACTGTGTATCGTTGACTACGCCATCAGCGCGGGGCCCGCCTCGGGGGCCACTACCCTGGCCGACTACCTTACCTGGGCCCGCAAACCCACGGCCAAACCATCATGCGCGACACCGGGTGCCGGAACCGTGCCGCACTTTATCGCCGAGGGGTTCGCCCAGAAGGCAGGCCTTAACCTCACCCATGTCCATTACAAGGGCAGCGCCCCCGGCATGGTTGACCTGATCGGCGGCGCTGTCTCGCTGTCCAGTTCGCCCTTAGCCGACGCGGTCGAACATCACCGAAGCGGCAAGATTCGCATTCTTGCCACCACCGGACAGCAGCGCGCTGAGTCCGTCAATGGAGTACCGACCCTACGTGAGGCGGGCGTTGACCTGGTGATGGACGGTTGGTATGGCGTCTATGCACCCGCCGGTATCAACCCGCAGACCCAACGCGAACTCAGTCGAGCGATGGCCCAGCCGTCTGCGGCGTTGACCGAGTTGTTTGCCCGCAGCGGGCTCAGATCAGCGCCCAGCAGCCCGGAAGCTCTCATCGAAATTCAGCGGGCCGAACACAGGCAGTGGGAGGCCTGGGTAAAGGCGTCAGGCTTTAAACCCGAAGCCTGAGCCGGCTAGCGGGCAAGGTCTCGTGCCAAGTCTGCCATCAAGGCGACTGCCGTACCGGACTTCGCCCGCGCATAGTGGGTACCCGCCCAAAGGCTCTGGTACTCACCATCGTCGCGGCTGACCGCTGCGGCCCGGACCGGACCCGTGAGCGTGTTCTGAATCGGAAAAGGCAGAACCGCCTTCGCCCCATAGCTGTCGATAAATGCGTTGCGCAGACCCCGTGCGCGCCGGCCCGAAAAGACACGCGTCAGCACCGTACCTCGATCAGGCTCACGCAGCAGGCGCTTGTGGGCGGGACTGGCGCCGGATTCGTCACACGCCAGAAAAGCGGTACCCATTTGGGCAGCCACCGCACCGGCCTCAAGCGCATGACGCACATTCTGGCTATCCATGATGCCACCGGCGGCAACGACCGGAATAGCCAGATGGCGGCAAAGCTGCCTGGTCAGGTCTAAGGCTGTCAGGTTGTCATCGGTCACGTCGTCAAGCTGTGCATCGAAACAGCCACGATGCCCACCCGCCTCAATGCCTTGAGCAATCACAAAATCGGCACCGGATGCTTCGATCTGCTGAGCTTCTGACAGACAAGTTGCAGTCGCTCCGACGGCTATACCAGTCCGATGCGCCCTTTGCACCAGCCCAGGGGAAGGCGCTCCGAAATGAAAGGTAAGTATTTGAGGCCTGATCGCCCAGACAGGCTCCAACATGGGGGCAAGATCAGGGAACCAGGGCTCGTGCGGTTGGAGCAGTTCAACGCCGTCGGCACCCGGCAAAGAACGCAGCGCGGCCCCAGCACGTGATAACTGCTCGGTCGTCGGAACGGCGACCGGGTTGAAGAGAAAGAAATTGGCATTGAGCACGCCCTGCGTGAGCGACTGAGCCGCCCGTAAATCGGCGTCGATACGGGCCGGACTGCTGTAAGCAAACCCGAAACTGCCTACGCCACCTGAGTTGGCTACGGCAGCCGCCAGGGCTGGCGTGTTGACACCGCCCGCCATGGGCGCCTGGATGACGGGAACCCGTAGCTGTTGAAGCTGAAATCGCGTGGCTGAATTCGCTAGGCTCAATCAGACTCTCCTCAGGCGCGACGCGCGGCAATAAAGCCGAACACGCCACGCGGAGCCAAGACTACCGACGCGAGGAAGCTGGCCCCCAGCACCAACAGCCAGACGGGCCCCAGCGGCTCGGATAACCACGCCTCGGCAAGACGAACCGCCAGTGCACCCAAACAGGCTGCCACCACGCTGCCCCGTCCGCCCAGGGCGACCCAAATGAGCACTTCAGCAGACATCGCAAAACCAATCAGGGGTGGTGATGTGAAGTTAAATTGGGTGGCAAAAAGCGCACCCGCCAGCGCGGCCAGGCCCGCGCCCAGCACAAATGCTTCGGTCTTACGCCGCGCAACGTCGATACCCAAAGCCTCCGCGCGCAGTTCATGAGCGCGTATGGCCAACAGACTCAAGCCCCAGCCCGAGCGGGCAAGGCGCATTGTCAGTCCCACCCCCGCCGCCAGTACCGCTAAAGCGATGAAATAGACCGCATACTCGTTCGTGATTTCAGGGCCCCGATTCCATCCGGCCTGCAGGCTAGGTACACCCATGAGACCATTTTGACCGCCCAACCAGCGCGAACTGATGGCCAGGCGCTCAGCGATCACAGCGACAGCAAGCGTCACAATGCCAAAAAACGCACCGCCCAGACCCCGCGCATAAAAAAACAGGGATCCGAGCAGAAGGGCCAATAAAGATGCCAAACCCACACCCAGGGCAACCCCAACCCAACTGGACACCAGTCCATTCAGAAAGCTGATCTTGCCCAGCGTGACCACACTCATCGAGTAGGCGCCAATACCAAAGAAAACCGCCTGGCCAAGGCACAACATGCCGCAGTGCCCCCAGACGAAGGCAAGACTTGCCGCCAGGAGCATGTAGGCGAAGTAGCGGCTGAGCTCAGTGAGCATCCACGCAGGCAGACTCAATGGCAGCAAAGCCAAGACGAGCAATAGCACCGTTGCGGCCAACCATTCCCGATCGTGCCCCAGCAGCCCCAGCCGTCGATGTCGAACTTCGCTCATAAGGAACGCGATTTCCGAGCGACCACTCCGGTCGGAAACAGACGGATCAGCACGATGGCCAGGGTGAACACGACACCCTGCGCCCACAGCGGCGATAAAAAGGTAGCCACCAGGTTATCGGTCACCCCGACTATAGCGGCACCGGCCAGGGGCGTCGCCACACTGCCAAGCCCGCCAATCAGGATCGAAAGAAAGGCGGGCACCAAAAAGCCCAGCCCCATCTGTGGATCGAGTGAGACCATGGGCGCCATTACAGCACCGGCCAGGCCCGCAAGACCACAGCCAAAAGCAAATGTGAAACGATCAAGCCGCCTGGTGTTGATGCCCAGACAGGCTGACATGTTTCGATTCGCGATCACACAACGAGCGCTTAAACCGAAATCGGTACGAAAAAAGACCCAGAAGGTCAGCAGCAACGCCGTCAGCGTCATCGCCATGATGAAGAGCCGATAGCCTGGATAGTCAGTTCCCCATAGCGACACCATGCCGGGCAGCGGATTGGGTACCGAATGCGAACCTGGGCCAAAGGTCAATACAACCAGCTGTTTGAGAATGAGCGATAAGCCCCAGGTGGCCAGAATGCTGTCAAGAACCCGGGCGTAGAGCCGATGAATCAGCACCGCTTCAAAGAGCAGGCCCACGAGCGCGATCACGACAGGGGCGATCAGCATTGCGGGAAGCACCCCCAGGCCAGCCTGATGGCAGACCAGCACCACATAGCCGCCCAGCATCATGAACTCACCGTGAGCCATGTTGATCACATTCATCAAACCAAAAACAATCGCCAGCCCCAGCGAGACCAGCATCAGAATCAGCACGTAATTGCTGATATCAAGAAGGGATGAAAGCAGACTGTGCATGATCAGACGCCTAAATACTCGTCAAGCATGCCAGGACTGGTCTGCAGCACTTCACGCGATACGTCAACGCTCAGCTTGCCGCGCTCGATGATCACCACACGCTCGCAAAGCGCCAGAACGGATTCAACCTTCTGCTCGGCCAGCAAAAGCGCGATACCCCTCTCAGCACATACTGAAGTGAGTGTTTCAATCATGTCCTGAACCACCGAAGGCTGTACTCCCTCAAAAGGTTCATCGAGCAACAATAGCCTGGGCTGTGACATCAGCGCCCGCGCCAGAGCGAGCTGTTGCTGCTGGCCACCCGATAAATTGCCGGCGCGCTCATGGCGGCGCTCGCGCATCCAGCCGAAAAGTCGCCAGATCTCGCTGAGATCGACCCCGCCCCTCGAAAACCCGCCCACCCGCAAATTCTGCTCGAGCGTCTGGTGCACAAAAAGCTCCCGCCCCTGCGGTACATACGCGACCCCACTGCGCGCGACTTCATGAGTTGGCAGACCAGTCAGTCGCCTGCCATCGACCAATACGTTGCCCGAATGGGTATTGAGTAATCCCATGACAGTTCTCATGAGCGTCGTCTTACCAGCACCGTTTCGCCCGAGCATACCTACCCGCTCGCCTGAATGCAGACTCAGTGACAGCCCCTGCAGAACAAGACCGGACCCATAGCCAGAGCTCAGATCGCGTAACGACAACAAAATGGGCTCAGGCAACTGCAGCCCCTCCCAGATATGCCTCCCGGACTCGATCGATGCGCCGTACCGACTCATAGGGACCATCGGCCACCAATTCACCAGCAATCATCACCATAACGCGGGATTGCAAAGCCTCAACAAAGCGCATGTCGTGCTCAACCACCAGCAACGTGACCGCGAATAAATCGCGCAATCGATGCAGCAGTCGAACGGTGGCCTGAGTCTCGGCACGGGTCATACCGGCGGTCGGCTCGTCCAGCAGCAGCAAGCGGGGCCTCTGTACCAGCAACATCCCGATCTCAAGCCACTGGCGCTGCCCATGCGCGAGCGTGCCAGCCGGCTGATCGAGAACATGGGCAAGTCCAATCTCGTTCAGCACAAGGCCATCAAGCGCGTTGTCCTGGTGCGCGGCCCTTCGCGCCACAGCCAGATTATCGGCGACGGTCAGGTCGGTAAAAACGCTGGGAACCTGAAATTTGCGCGCCACTCCGAGCCGGGCAATCCTGTCTGGACGCAGACCCTGTAACGCGACGCCGTCAAGGGTTGCCGCCCCAGAGTGCACCCGAACCTGACCGGTGAGCGCATTCAACAGCGTCGTCTTGCCGCATCCGTTAGGACCAATCAGGCTGGCGAGCTCGCCCCGACCTAAATCGAGGTCAAGCCCGCGCAACACGGCTGCCCCTCCGAACACCACCTCCAGGGAACGGACCGAAAGCACGCGATCGAAATCTCAGCGCGCGCAGCCCGCCTGCGGTGCGATCTGCCCCATAGCCTGAACCACCGACAGTCCGGTTCCCTCGGTTTTGGCGAGGTACATGTTCATGGTTACATGATGGTCGGCCTTGCCGATCGACATGGCCCCTGTGGGCGTATCGATTGAAAGCCCTTCCAACGCATCGACCAGCGATTCGCCATCGACTTTTCCGGCACGTGTCAAAGCGGCCGCCACCGCACGAACAGCGTTGTAGTGGGTCATGAGGTAATGACTGATGGGAACCTCATTGCCAGCGGCCCTGCGTACCCGTCCCACAAAGTCCTTGACCTTATCGTCGCCCAGCGAAGCGGCGAAAGGAACCGTAACCCACATGTTCTGCCCCTTGCCGGCTCCAAAAGCACCCAGATACGTCTCAGCAAAGCCCAGAAATCCGACCGTGACATCCTTCATGAGACCGAAGTCTTCAGCCTGCTTGACCAGAGTGATACCGTCGGCACCGGGTACCGCCTTAAGCAGTACCTTTGCTCCGCTCTCGCGAATCTTGCGGATGATGGGGGTGAACTCTTTCGCGCCAAAGGGTACAAACTCTTTTCCAGCGACACTGCCGCCAGCGGCTTTAATGAGTCTTTCGGCCTGTTCAAACATTTTTTGCGGCCAGACATAGTCAGAGCCCACCATGAAGAAACTGGTACCCGCGCGCTTCATCAACTCTGGCAGCAACTTCTCCAGTTCTTGGTTGGGAACGGTGTTAAAGCAGAACAGGTAACGATCGCAACCGCCACCCTCGTAGTTGGTGGCATAAAGCAACGGCGTCTTACCGCGACGCACCGCGGGCATCATCGCATCGCGATTACTCGAAGTAATTGGCCCCAGCAGAGCCAGTACTTTGTCACGCTGTATGAGTTGCGTGGTGCGCTCAACCGCAGTCTTGGGGTCAGTACGATCGTCCTGGTAAATCACTTCAAGCTTGTTACCGGCAATCCCGCCTGCGGCATTGATTTCGGCCACCGCCAAATCAATACCGAACTTGGCCTGATTGCCAAACAATTCAAGACCACCTGAAAAAGGTAGAACCGCGCCCAGTTTGATCGGCGTGTTGGCACGGGCGGGTGCTCCGATGATTCCGGCCGACGCAACAGCGGCGCCTGCACCCAGAAAGCAGCGACGATTAGTCATGGGGTCTCCTAAATTTTTTTGGTAGCTCGGCTCGTCCAACCAGACAAGCTCGCTTGAAAACGATAGCATCAAAAACTGCCGCCGACGATAGGTGTCCGAATTACCCGATAGTCGATCCCATACAGGAAGTCCCGACCACTGACAATCCAACTGAGCCGGGTCTGGCGAAAGAGTTCGACGATTTGATCAAGAGGTAGAGATGAGCGAATCAACCCATGCCGATGCACAGCGCAGCGTCTTGCTGGTGATCGATGTGCAAAATGACTTCTGCCCTGGTGGAGCCCTGGCAGTGCCCGACGGCGACGCGATCGTGCCCGTCATCAACCAGCTGGCCACACGCTTTCACAATGCCGTGCTGACGCAGGACTGGCACCCTCAAGATCACAGCTCTTTTGCCAGCCAGCATCCTGGTTCAGCGCCTTTTTCCAGCCTGTCGATGCCCTACGGCGAACAGACGCTTTGGCCTGATCACTGCGTGCAACACAGCTCAGGCGCGCAGTTTCATGCCGACCTGCGCGTGGCGTCCACTCAGCTGGTCATTCGTAAGGGCTTCCGGCGCAATATCGACTCTTACTCCGCCTTCTTCGAAAACGACCGCGTCACATCGACCGGCTTGACCGGCTATCTTCGGGAGAGAGGCCTCAGCCAGCTGACCCTGGTTGGGCTCGCCACCGACTTTTGTGTCGCCTACTCGGCCATTGACGCTGCGCGCCTTGGCTTTGAAGTCACTGTGATTCTGCAGGCCTGTCGAGCCATTAATCTCAATGGTTCTCTCGAGCAGGCCATCGGTCAGATGCGCCAGGCCGGCGTTCGACTACTATGAGGTTTGCTTCAGTGGTGTAGACGCCCTCATGCCAAAACACAGCCCCCGCATCGGTCCAACCCACAGCTCCCTCGCGGATATGCCTCATCACGTATCCGACCCACGCCAGGCACTGAGGTGCCATTTCTCGCAGACGCGTCTGGGCGGCATGCTGGTGGCTGCGCAACCCGCGGGCGTGGTCGCGGTATTTCTGGGCGATGACGAGTCGTCTCTGCGGGCTGATCTAGCCCGTCGCTTTCATGGTTTTGACATACAACCGGCCGATGCCCGAACGCTAGGGTTGGCACGCAATGTCTCCGCCAGCATCGACGACCCCAAGCTGGCCTCGACGGTCCCCATTGCCATCCACGGGACGATCTTCCAGCGCACGGTGTGGAAGGCCCTGCGTGATATACCAATCGGTAGTACCTGCTCTTACACCCAACTGGCCCATAAGCTGGGCATGCCTCGGGCGGCCCGGGCGGTGGCTTCTGCCTGCGCGGCAAACCCACTCTCGGTGCTGATACCGTGTCACCGGGTGGTCGGTGCAGACGGCCATCTGCGCGGCTATGCCTGGGGTCTCGAACGCAAACAGGCGCTGCTCGAGGCCGAGGCGGGCCACGCAGCCGCTTGATTTCACCGTTTATTCCGACCCGGTCGATTCAGGCAGCTGATATGCCACCGGTCACACTAATCGTCTGCCCGGTCACACGGGCCGCTGCGGGGCTCGCCAGAAAAACAATCAGATCAGCCAGATCTTCAGCCTGAACCACGCCCAGCTGCGCGCGATCATGGGCTTTAGCGAACAGGCGTCCAGCGAACGGGTCGGCCATCAGTTTGTTGTAAAGCGGCGTGCCCTGAACAATGCTGGGTGTAAGGCAGTTGACGCGAATCTGGTGTCGTTTGGCTTCAAGTGCCAGTGTGCGACTGAACATCGCAATGGCCGCCATCGCCGCACCAATGGCCGCTTCTCCGGGCGTGGCAATCTTGCCAGCATCTGAGGCGATCGAAATCATCGCACCACCGCCACTGGCCACCATGTGCGGCAAGGCGGCGCGAAGCGGTAGCAGCACCCCACTGGTGATGCTTCGGATAATTTCGGGAATCTCGTCAAGAGAAGTCTCGTGAACCAACCTGGGCATGGGATCGCCTCCCGCACAACTGACCAGAGTGTCAATACGGCCGAATAGATCGACGCAGCGGCGCATCACAGCCTCAGCGCCCTGGGCCTGCGACACATCACTGCTCATGGCCTCAACGCAGGCCAGCGGATACCGTGCGCGTAAATTCGTGCCAGCGGATTGGGCACGATCGTGGTTACGACCAACAATCATCACCCGCTGATGGCCCGCCTGCAGTAAAGCAGTGGCCGCAGCCAGACCGATTCCGGCTGTGCCTCCGCACACGACAGCGACGGGGGCGTGTTCCAGACAGTCGTTCATCCGATAACTCCGAGGGCGCGTCGACCCAGGCCAAAGGTTTGAATGGCGGCATCTTAGCCCGCACCAGTAAAAGGTTCGCGGGCCGGCCTCGTGCCCGCGACGCCCCAAGTGCGGATCGGCACCCACTGATCGGGTTGCATGTGAACCACGGCACGGGCTAGCATGACCGTGCAGGCCGACCGAATGCCTGCGCCAGCCTGGGAGCCCGCGATGTCATTGATCCGCAATCGCCGTTTAATCCTATCCACCCTTATCCTCGCATCCATGGGCTGTGGCCTCGCAGGCTCAGTCTCAGCCCAGACGACAGGCAACTGGCCAGAAAGGCCGGTCAAAATGGTTATTCCGTTTCCTCCGGGCGGCACACTCGATAAGGTTGGTCGTTTGCTGGCACAAAGACTGGGCGAGCAGATGGGGCAGAACTTTCTGGTTGAAAAC
>JBDLQY010000116.1:0-15477 GCA_039800325.1 Pseudomonadota bacterium
TTTAACTCACGCGCTCGGCTCGCGTGCGGTCTCGGCGTCGTTCTGGTGCTGGCTGGCTGCGCATCGGCGCCCACCGGGCCAAGCATGCTGGTCCTGCCTGGCACCGGTCGAAGCTTCGACACGTTCCGCATTGATGATATGGACTGTCGTCAATATGCCTCTGGTCTGTCTTCGACCGCCTCGCAGGGCGGCACTGAGGGTGCGGTGCGGGGCGCAGCCCTCGGCACAGTGGTGGGCGCGATTGCGGGCGCCGCCATTGACGGATCCCGTGGTGCAGGCGTGGGCGCCGGAACCGGTCTGATCGTCGGCACAGCAGCGGGTAGCTCACAGGGCGGCGTGCTCGGGCGCGACGCCCAGCGTCAGTACGACAACGCTTATGTCCAGTGCATGTACGCTAAAGGCCACCGGGTACCCGTTGATGGTCGCCTGGGCGAAATGCGACAGCAGCCTTCGGCGAGCCCTCCTGTGCCTTCAGTCGCGCCGCCACCGCCCCCACCGGGCGCTCCTCCGCCTCCGCCGGCGGGTGTTGTCCGATAAACTCTGTTACCCCACGCTTGTTGCCGCAATGGTCGTCGAGCTCCCGACTTGAGAATCCGTTGGTTTTTCCTCCTTGGCCTCGGTTCCGCCGTCGTAGTCGCGGCGGGCATCTATTGGTTTCGGATCGGTACTGACGGCAAGGCACCTGCCTGGCAGACCGCCCGCATAGAGCGGGGAAGTCTGGTCGCAGCCGTATCAGCAACGGGTAGCATTACCCCGGTGGCAAGTGTCTCGGTAGGTTCTCAGGTCTCGGGACTTATCCAGCAGGTACTGGTTGATTTCAATCATGAAGTGAAGCAGGGCGATGTCATTGCCCGGCTCGACCCAGAAACCTTCCGGCATCGGGTGCGCCAGGCTGAGGCTGACCTTGATGCGGCCCGCGCCCAGGTCCTGGTGCAGCAAAGCCAGGTCAATGCCCGCCGGGCCGATGTTCAAAGGGTCGAGGTATCGCTCGGCGAGGCCCGTCGCGATTCAGAGCGTAAGTCAGACCTGCATCAGCGCGGCTTTATTTCAGCAGCCGAACGCGATCGTGCTGAGTCGCTGGTACGAACCACGGAACAAGATCTTTTGACTGCGAGAGCAGCGCTCGAGGTTGCGCTCGCCCAGGTAAAAAACAGCGAAGCCGTCACAAAGCAACGAGAGGCAGCGCTCGATTCGTCTCGGGTTGATCTCGAACGTACTGTTATACGCAGCCCGGTTGATGGCGTGGTGATTAAGCGCTCAATCGACGCCGGGCAAACGGTTGCAGCCAGCCTGCAGGCGCCCGAATTATTCGTCATCGCCCGGAACCTGCGGGATATGCAGGTGGACACGAGTATCGACGAAAGCGATATCACCCGAATTCGTCAGGGGCTTACGGCAAGTTTCACCGTCGATGCGTTTCCCGGCCGAAGCTTTGAGGGGCGCGTTGAGCAGGTTCGCAAAGCGGCTCAAAACATACAAAATGTCATCACCTACGTGGTCGTTGTTCGTTTTTCCAATATGGACGGAAGCCTGCTGCCAGGCATGACTGCCAACGTACGAATCGTGACCGAACGGCGTGACGATATTCTTAAAGTCACGAATGCGGCTCTTCGTTATCGCCCCCCATCTGAATGGATAGCCGCATCGACGGCGCCCGCGGCCGATCGATCGCAGGCAACGCCGTCCGCCGCATCGTCATCAGCCACTGCGGGTGGGTCGTCGGCAGCGTCTGGAAATAGCACGGGCGCTGCAGCCATGCAGGCGTGGCGAGATCGTCTGGTGCGCGAACTCGGCCTGAGCCCTGAACAGACCGCACAGCTCGACTCGCTCTTTCAGGCAAGCCGTGAACGCGGCGCCAGCATTCGCCAGGCTGCTCCTGAAGAGCGCCAGAAGCTCATTCAGGCGCAGCGACAGGAGCTCAGAGCACGTATTCAGGATCTGCTCACTGCCGAGCAGAAGCCGCGCTATGAGTTGATGCTAGCCGAACTCGGGCAACGAACCAGTGGTGGGGGCAGAGGACGGCTGTGGCTGATCCAGGCAGACGGCCGGCTTGCACCCCTTGAGGTTCAGACGGGTATCAGCGATGGTGCCAGCACTGAGGTTCGGGGCGTTGGGCTTGAAGTCGGTTTAGCGGTCGCAACCGGAATGCCTGCATCGCCAGGTTCATCTCCTAGGCCGGGCGGTGCGCCCCGCCTCTTTTTTTAAGCACTGATCGCGGATAGGGCGTTCAGATGGCACTCATCGAGGTTAAGGACCTGAGTAAGGTTTATCAGATGGGCGAGGGCACTGTGGTTGCCCTGGACGGCGTATCGCTTGCCGTCAACCAAGGCGAATTCGTCGCGATCATGGGACCCTCAGGATCCGGCAAATCCACCTTCATGAATCTAGTGGGCTGTCTTGATGCGCCCTCCGGCGGCAGCTACCGACTTGCCGACGAAGAGGTGGCAGGGCTTTCTGGGGATCAGCTCGCACGTATTCGCAATCGTAATATCGGTTTCGTGTTTCAGCAGTTCAACCTGCTGGCTCGAACCTCAGCGCTTGAGAACGTGACCCTGCCCCTGCTTTACGCAGGACTTTCTAAAGCTGAGCGATTAAAAAAAGCACGGCTGCGTCTTGAGCAGGTGGGGCTCGCGAGCCGCTCTCAGCACACGCCAGCACAACTGTCTGGCGGACAGCAGCAACGGGTTGCCATCGCCCGGGCTTTGGTAAATGACCCGGTATTGGTACTTGCTGATGAGCCCACCGGTGCACTGGACTCGCGTACCTCGCTTGAGGTGATGGCTCTGCTACAGCAGCTGAACCGACACGGTCAAACATTGCTTTTTGTAACGCACGAGCCGGATGTAGCGCGGTTCGCGTCTCGAATCGTCACTTTTCGGGATGGACGGATTGTGAGTGATGTTGCACACACTCCAGCTGATGCTGCGCAGGCGCTGGCGGCGCTGCCTGCGAACGGCAGTCTTGCATGACCCTGCTGGGAACTTTGCGGGTCGCGCTGAAAGCGCTGTCCGTGAACAAACTACGCTCAGCCCTAACCATGCTTGGCATCGTCATAGGCGTGGCAGCGGTCATCACCATGATCGCCATCGGAGCGGGTGCACAGGAGCGAGTCGCTGAGCAGATCCGGTCTCTCGGGTCCAACATCATGTTGATCCTCCCGGGATCGCGCACCGCGGGTGGGGTGCGGTTAGGTACTAGCTCACAACAGACGTTAACCGAAGAAGATGCGCTGGCCATCGCCCGCGATGTTGCCGAGGTGCAGGCGGCTGCACCGCTGCTACGCAGCGGTGTGCAGGTGGTCTACGGCAATACCAATTGGGCCACCGGTGGTTTTGGCGTCAGCAATGATTATTTCGAAGTGCGCGACTGGGCGCTGACCAGCGGGCGTCTATTTGAGCCCGGCGAACTGAGCGCCTCTGGCAAGGTGGTCATCCTGGGGCAAACGGTCGCGCGCCAACTGTTTGGCGATGAAGATCCCCTTGATCGCACCATACGGGTCGGCAAGTTGCCGGTCGTGGTCATCGGCGTGCTGCAGAGCAAAGGGCAGAACTCGCTGGGGCAAGACCAGGATGATCTGGTTGCCGTGCCGATTTCAACCTTGCGCAACCGAATTCAGGGACAGTCTGCAGGCCGTCTGAAGCGCGTCGGATCAATCAGTGTGAAGGTGAGAGACGGCATGAGTATGGCTGCGGCGGAAGAGGCTATCAGGGCGCTGCTGCGGCAACGGCACCGATTGCAATCCGGCCAGGAAGATGACTTCAGCATCCGTAACCTGACCGAGATTCTGCAGACTCAGGAAGCATCCAGTCGAATTCTCACCTGGCTGTTGGCCGCCGTGGCTGGTGTTAGCCTGCTGGTAGGGGGTATCGGCATTATGAACATCATGCTGGTCAGCGTTACCGAACGTACCCGAGAAATCGGCCTGCGCATGGCCGTGGGCGCGCGGGGGCGCGACATCCTGGCCCAGTTCATGGTCGAGGCAACCACTTTGTCATTGATCGGTGGCCTGATCGGCGTCGCACTCGGTATCTTCGCGGCTGTAGCTATCGGTGATCTGGCCGGCTGGCGTACTCGTTTATCGCCATCGGCCATCGTGCTGGCGGTTAGCTTCGCTGCAGCCATTGGAATCTTTTTTGGCTTTTATCCGGCGCGAAAAGCCGCGCGACTTCAGCCCATAGAAGCCCTTCGCTACGAGTGAGGACGGGCAATCCCGTAGAGCTTGCACAGCCATCTCGGCCATCATCCGTCATGGTTTAAAGTAGTGGCTTCGCTGGAGCAAGGTGGCGCACGGACGCCGCTCGGTCACAAAAACATACGCGGAGACTTTGAATGACCTCTACAGTTCATTTTTCGAGAATAACCTTGGCCCTCAGCCTCGCGTTGGCAGGTATGGCGGCGCAGGCTCAGGACAGTTGCCCCAATCGAGGTCAGCTTGACACGCTTTATTGCGACGCAGACGGCGATCTGGTTGCCGACCCGCCCAAAGACGCCTCTAAATGGCGCGATCCGTCGACGCTTGTCTGGGCCTACACCCCGGTTGAAGATCCAGCCGTATATGCCAACATCTTCAAGCCCTTCACCGATCACCTCGAAAAATGTGTCGGTAAGCGTACGGTCTACTACCCGGTGCAATCCAACGCTGCCGAGATCGAGGCCATGCGCTCGGGACGGCTGCACTTCGCAGGGTTCTCCACAGGTCCCACGGGATTCGCGGTCAACATGGCGGGTGCCGTACCCTTCGCCGCTAAAGGCGTGGGCAATGAGGTGCGCGGCTATAACCTTCTGGCCATCGTCAAAGCCAATAGTCCTTACCAGAATCTGGCTGATCTCAAGGGTAAGAAGGTCGCTCACACGTCGCCCTCGTCCAATTCGGGCAACCTCGCGCCGCGCGTGCTGTTTCCGGAAAAAGGCTTGACGCCAGAGACCGACTACAGGCCGCTGATGTCGGGCGGACATGACAAGTCGGTACTGGGCGTCAATTCGGGCGACTACGATATGGCGGCCGTCGCATCGGACGTTTTCGAACGAATGGGCACCCGCGGTACGGTCAAGGCGCAAGACTTCCGCATTATTTATCGCAGCCCCGTTTTTCCGACCTCATCGTTCGCCCATGCACATGATTTGAAGCCCGAGCTGGCCAGCAAGCTCAAGGAGTGCTTCTTTTCCTTCCGCTTCACGCCCGCCATGCAGAAAGAGTTCAACGGCGACGACCGCTTCCTGCCCATCACCTATCAAAAGGATTGGGCGGTGGTGCGCGATGTAGCTGAAAAATCAGGTACACCCTACAACAAGGCCGCCTATGAGGCTGAGTCGCGTCGCGAGGAAGCGGCTCGGGCCAGGCGGGAAGCTGAGCGTGCCAAGAAGGCCGAAGAATCCGCCAAGAAACCGTGATCTTGGCCGCCCCCGAGGCCGGCGCACCGGACAGTGCCCCCGGCCTGCTGCAAATTCGCCAGCTCACCAAGGCCTATCGACCCGGTCAGCCTGTTCTGCGTGACATCAATCTGACGATTGCGGGTACGGGCATGACGGCCATCATAGGTCCGTCCGGAACCGGCAAGTCGACGCTTATCCGCTGCATCAACCAGCTGGTACAGCCTACCCAAGGCAGCATCATGTTTCAGGGCCAGGACCTGGTGCTGTTAAAGGGCAGGGCGCTTCGGATCGCGCGCCGCCGCATTGGCATGGTCTTCCAGGAATACAACCTGGTCGAGCGACTCAGCGTGATGGAAAACATCTTGAGCGGCAGGCTGGGCTACGTACCCGCGTGGCGTGCGCTGCTCAGGCGCTATCCGCGGCCGGATATTGACCAGGCCTTTGAACTGCTGGACGCCGTGGGCTTGTCAGAGTCTTTTGCCAGCCGCCGAGCCGACCAGCTCAGTGGTGGACAGCGACAGCGGGTGGGTATAGCGCGGGCCTTGATGCAGAGGCCCGCACTGGTACTGGCTGATGAGCCCACTTCATCGCTTGATCCTAAGACCGCAGTCGAGATCATGGCGCTGATGGCCCATCTGTCGTTCAGTCACGCGATTCCCATCATCGTGAATATCCACAATGTCGAGCTGGCTCGTCGCTATGCGACTCGGATCATCGGGCTTTCGGGTGGAGCGGTCGTCTATGACGGCCCACCCTCGGGCTTAGGCGACGACCATTTGAAGACGATATATGGCGGTCAGGATTGGCTCTGATATCCGCATGAGTCGACGCATTGCTTTCCCCCCAAACTGGCCTGCCCGCATGGGTTGGCTGGTGCTTGCCATGTATGTGGTTTATGCCGCAGGTTTACTCGAACTGTCGCCGCAGCGCATGTTAAAGGGTCTGGAAAACGCAGAGCGTTTCTTTGGACGGATGTTTCCGCCGAACCTCGCGCCCGACAAGCTCGAGCTCATAGGGCAGGGGATTATTGAGAGTCTGCAGATCGCCGTACTGTCGACTGCGTTCGGTATTGCTTTATCGCTGCCGCTGGGGCTTGCTGCCGCCCGCAATCTTGCGCCGCCCTGGCTCAGTGCCACGATGCGTGCCCTGATCGCCGTCTGCCGTTCCTTTCATCCCGTGATTGTCGCCATTCTGTTTGTAAAGGCGGTGGGTTTCGGCGCGCTCGCTGGTGTGTTGGCCTTGATCGTTTCAACCATGGGCTTTGTCGCCAAATTGTTTGCCGAGGTGGTTGAAGAGATGGATCCGGGGCAGGTTGAGGCGGTTCGGGCAACGGGTGCCGGTTTTGGCAACGTTCTGATCATGGGCGTGTTTCCGCAAGTCATGGCGCGCTTCATTGGCTTGTCGGTCTACCAGTTTGACTCGAATCTGCGTAATTCGACCATGGTCGGAATCGTCGGCGGCGGGGGAATAGGCGCGCCCCTGTTCACCGCCTATCAACGCTTTGATTATGACGTTGTGCTCACCATTCTGTTGATCATCATCGCGCTCATCATGCTGTGCGAGCTGGTATCCGTGCGCGTGCGCAAGATCTTCCAATGAGCACAGTCTTTGCGCGGGTTAGGGCCAATCATGGCTACTGATCACCCAACACAGGCAGGTTCCGCCCGACACTGGCAGCGGTTTTCGGCTGCGGTGCGCCTGGGCCGCTTTGCGGTTTATTTGTTCAGTGTCGCCGCTATCGTCTGGTCGCTACGCAGCATCGAGGTCATTCCAGAGTTTCTATACGATGCGCCCGAGCAAACGGCTGACCTTTTCAGACGCATGTGGCCGTTCGACTGGCCTTTTTATGCCGAGGCCATCCACGATGCGCTGATTGAGACCCTGCATATTGCTACTCTGGGAACAATTCTGGCGCTGGCCATGGCCATCCCTTTGTCATTTCTGGCTGCGCGCAACTTCACCGCTAGCCACACGCTGAACTGGTTTGCACAGTTCATATTCGTTTCATCACGCTCGGTTAATTCGCTGATCTGGGCGCTGCTGTTCGTGGCTATCTTTGGGCCAGGGGCCTTAGCGGGAGTCCTGTCGATTGCCTTCAGATCGGTCGGATTCGTGGGCAAGTTGTTCTGCGAAGCCCTCGAAGAGGCTCATGCGGGGCCTATCGAGGCTTTAACGGCCGCCGGGGCTCCACGTTTACTCGTACTTGCCAAGGGTTACTGGCCGCAGGTGCAGCCAGCTTTTTGGTCGCTGGCCTTGCTACGCTGGGATATCAACATTCGCGAGTCGGCCGTGCTGGGTCTGGTGGGTGCTGGTGGCATTGGGGTTGCGCTCGATGCGGCACTGAACAACCTGTATTGGGACCAGGTCGGTTTGATCTTGGCCGTGATCTTTTCGGTGGTCGTCGCAACCGAGATCGTGACGTCCTGGTTGCGCAGCCGAATCATCTGACTCGCGATGTCCGGGGTTCGAGGTGATGTTATCCAAGCCATGAATTACGCATAATTCGCATTATGTAAAATGATGCTGATTGGGCATGAAAGCCTGGCTTCAAGCTTCCTTGTTCTGATACCAGAACACACCTGTTTCGTCGGCCTTGCGGGTTACCTCACCGTCGGCCAGCAGCCGGTTTAGGTGCGCGATGCTTTCGCCGGTCGCCATATTGAGCAGAAATCCGTTCTTGTCGATGGCCCGGCCAAACAAGGCCGCGAAGACATCAACCGCCCGTTTGGGCTGCTGCACACTTCGCTTTAGTCGAGCCAGCGCGGTCTGATGCCCGTTGCGCAGCTGTTCAAGTCGGGCGTGCAGTCCCCTGAAGGGCTCATTGTGAGCCGGCAGCACCAGTACGTTGTCCGGCACCTCGCGAGCAAGCTTGGCTAGCGATTCGAGCCAGTCGCCCAAAGGGTCTGCTTCGGGCTCGGTCGGGAAAACCGATACGTTGGATGAAATTCTGGGTAGAACCTGATCACCTGAAATCAGAACGCCCAGACCCTCGCAATAGAGGCAGGCGTGCTCGGGCGAATGCCCGTTTCCGACCACTACGCGCCATTCGTGCCCGCCGATCATGAACCTTTCTTGATCGTGAATCCGGCGGAAACTTTCTGGTAGCGCATGGACATGCTTGCCAAAGCTGCCGAAACGGGTTCGGTAGTCCTCGATCGCTTCTTCATCCCAGCCTGCAGACTGATAAAAGCGAATGGCTTCATCGGGCGCCTCGCGGCCGGTGTCGGCGACCAACACCCGACCGGTCAGGTACTCACCGCGTGTCATCCATAGCGGGCACGCGAATCGCCGGGTCAGCCAGCCAGCCAGCCCGATGTGATCGGGATGCATGTGGGTTGCAATAACGCGGTCAACGCCCCGACCCGCCATGCTTTGTGAAAATAGCGTGCGCCAGGCTGTTATGGCTTCAGGCGTTTGCGCGCCAGTGTCAACCACAGTCCAGCCCTTTGAATCTTCGATGAGCCACAGGTTGATGTGGTTTAGCGCGTAGGGCAAGGGCATGCGTATCCATCTCACGCCGGGGGCGACTTCGGTTGAAGTGCCGCTGGCGGGAATGGTGTCGAACGGATACTGAAGGGGCGTCAAGGTAGAGGCTCGCTGATTGAGACGGACAGAAGAAAATTAGGTGGCTGCTCGAAAGCACGCGCTTTGATAGAGTTGTCAATGATGACAGATGCTCAGAGCCCACGATGCCCGACTATCGATTTGCGCCCCCCTACGAACTACCCCGCTGGCCTTTTGTCTCGCCGCCCGAGCTGCAGGATGCCAGGGCACGCGTACGCCATCCCATCGTTATTGTGGGCGGGGGTCTTTCGGGGCTGACGCTGGCGTGCGATCTCGCCAGCCGCGGACGTGCCTGTGTTCTTCTGGATGAGGACGATACGGTCGGCGTTCGAGGCGCATCTTCGCGTGGTATTGCATACGCTCAGAAGAGTTTAGAGGTCTTTGCGCGCCTGGGCATCTACGAGCGCATTCGCGAAAAGGGCATCACCTGGTCGGTGGGGGTCACCAAGAGCGGTGATGACACCGTGTACTCATTCAACATGCAGTTGAGCAGCCAATCGGTTCAGCCGCCCTTCATCAATTTGCAGCAGTTTTACCTTGAATGGTTTCTGGTCGATCGTATCCGTGAGCTTGGTCATGCCGATCTTCGCTGGAAAAATCGCGTGACCGCGGTTCGGCCCGAGCACGATCATGTGGTGCTCGATATCGAAACGCCCGAGGGATCTTATGGCCTGGAGGCCTCGTGGCTTATTGACGCCACTGGTGCTAATAGCCCTATACGGGAAGCCATGGGGTTGCCCTCGCATCCGTCTAAGAGCGCTGATCGCTGGTGCATTACTGACGTGCGCTTTCGCAAGCCGCTTCCAATTGAGCGCTGGACCTGGGTCGACGCGCCGTTTAACGACGGCCGCGCGGTTTGGCAACATCTCATGGCTGACGATGTCTGGCGGCTTGATTACCAGATGGCGCCTGACGCTGACCCAGAGTATGTCAGTCGTCCTGAAGTGGCGGGCGATCGGATCCGACGGCAGCTGGGCGACGATGTGGAGTTCGAATTCGTCTGGATCGGCCCTTACATGTACCGGCACCACTTGCTCGATCGATTCAGTGTGGGCCGAGTGCTTTTTCTGGGCGACTCGGCGCATGTCGTGAGCCCCTTTGGCGCCCGTGGCGGCAATACCGGCATACAGGATGCTGCCAACCTGGGTTGGAAGCTCGATCTGGTTCTTAGCGAGCGGGCAGCGGCGTCGCTCGTGGAAACCTATCATGAGGAGCGCCGCTCGGCTGCGGCCGAGAATCTCACCGTGACCAGCCGTACAGCACGGTTTCTTGCGCCGCGTTCTCCAGCCGAGGAGGTGCTGCGGCGAGCCGCAATTTCGCTGGCCAAGCGCTACGAGTTTGCACGCCCCTTGGTCAATACGGGACGTATGTCGATCGCCAACGCCTATCCGCCCTCATCCACCCTGCCTTATGGCGCACGATCCATTCAGAATGTTCCCCTGGTTACAGAATTGGGCCAGTCCACCACGCTGGCTGAGCTTTTACGCGGACCCACACGTTTTCTGCTGATTGTGTTTGAGGCTGACTCAGAGTCGGCCGAACACGAAACTCGATGGTTGGCGCAGTTGTCGTCTGCCGCGCAGCGTGTACCCTTGCGCACTCTGGTTTGTCGACGCCAAGCTGTTCCCAACTCGAGGCTCGAGCAGATTATTGACGCTCAGGGATTGCTACTGTCACAGACTCAGGCACAGCCGGGCGACTGTATTGTGATCAGGCCGGATGCCTACCTGGCTTTGCGCCTCGCGCCGGATGAGAGCACAGAGCTCAGTGAACGCCTGCGCGGCTTGCTGTTTGACCAAGGCTCCCTACCCTCGCACTGATGAGCATGAATATCAAGCCGAATATCCCTGATCCGGACGCTTTCTACCACGCGCTGGTGCTCGCCCATGAGGGACTCAGTGAGCGTCAAAGCGCTGAGTTAAATGCCCGACTGGTGTTTCTGCTGGCCAATCAAGTGGGTGACCAGACCGTGCTCATGCAGTGCCTGCAGGCGGCGCAAGAGAGCAGCTAACGATCTCCTGAAAACCAGCCTCAGCCCCGGCAATCGTTGGCCAACTGCTGGCCTTTACGGGTATCGAGCAGAATTGATTTGCCAACGATGGTGATCCACGTCAAGCCTGACACGGCGTCTTCAAACCGCAGTGCTCCGCTTTGTGTATCAACGGCCTTGAGCGTGTGCTCGCGTTGATTCCAGAACAGTACTGCGGTCTTGCCGTCCTCAGTGACCCGCCGAACAGCAACATAACGATTCGACTCGCAGCGGTATAAACCAGGCCCCATACGCAGACTTGAGGCATCGGGCGTGGCGTGCCCGGCGGACGCGCTACCGCCCCCCAGCAGAGAACCTGTGGGCTGGACTGGCTGGGGTGCCTGAACGGGGGCGACGGGATTGCGCGCCGATGAGGCCTGGGACTGTGCGCGAGCGTCAAAGGGAACTGTCATTGCAACGATGCTCAGCGAGCCAAAAGCTAAATACAGGCGGCACGCGAAGCGTGAATGAATAAGCCATGTCATATCTGGAACCTTGCAAAATAAGCGCATGAGTTTAACGCCAATGGCGCCTCAGGGCTGCCGAGCGGCCGGGTTGGAGGGTACTGCTGCGGGCACCACGACCTCGGGAACCGAACGACCAGACGCCCCTCGGTTCGAAGTACCGGCCCCCGAGGGCCCTGGTGTGATCGCCGAAGTCGCCGGAGCTGGGCTGGTCGGCGCAGGCGCTGGTGCTGGTGCTGGTGCTGGTGCTGGTGCTGGTGCTGGTGCTGGTGCGCTGCCGCTCGCAGTAGCACGGTTAGTCTCTGAAGCACCGCCGGACAACCGAGGTTTCGTCAGCGTGCCATAGCGAGCCACATACGCAGCCGCACGCTCGCGCACCCAGGCCGCGTCTTGCGCGTAGCCCGCGCGATCAAGATAGGTGGCTGCGTCAAGCCCAGCCTGGTTGGTCTGGGACGGATCAGCGCCCTCTTCAATCAATGTGCGCACGACGGACAGATGACGCATACGTGCGGCCATCATCAGCGGCGTGGTGAGGTTGGGCGACTGTGCGTCAATAAAGGCGTGCTCTTCGAGTAAGAGTTTCACCATGCCGGTGTGACCACTGGTCGCCGCGTAGTGCAAAGGGGTCCAGCCGGGTCGATTGACCTGAGCGCCGCGCTGAATCAGCTGCCGCGCCAGCGACTCCTCGCCATGCAACGCCACCAGCATCAGCGCAGTTTCCTGATTGCGATTGACCTTGTCGATGTCGATACCGCGGGTTCGGGCCAGAAAGCGAACCATCTCAAAGGCGCGCTCATGCGCTGCAAACACAATCAGCGGACCGTACTGGGGATGGCTCGCGTTAGGGCCAATTTTCAGCATCGAGGCTTCCAGCGCGCGCTGATCACCGGCACGAATCGCCAGCCAGGCGTCCTCGGCAAGGGGCTGGGAAAAAGCCGGCGACCAGAGCCCCGCGCCGATCAGACAGCACAAGACTGTCAGTACGTGAATCGCGTGACGGATCAGGCTGCCCACGGAATCTCCCAGCGGAACAATCGACGGCAGTTTTCGCCCGTGATGCGTGAAAATTCCTCAATACTGACGCCGCGCAGCTCAGCCAGAAACTGCGCAACATGACGCACAAAGGCAGGTTCGTTCTCGCGCCCTCGCATGGGAACGGGCGCCAGATAAGGTGAATCTGTTTCAACCAGAAGGCGGTCGAGGGGAACCTGGGCCGCGACCTCGCGCAGAGCAGCCGCGTTTCGAAAGGTCACGATGCCAGACATCGAGATGTAAAAGCCGAGGTCAAGCGCCGACCGGGCAGTCTCCCAGTCTTCGGTAAAGCAGTGCATGACCCCCCCCACCTGGTCGGCACCCTCTTCCCGCAAAATGCGGATAGTGTCTTCCCGAGCTGATCGGGTATGCACGATCAGGGGCTTGCCGCAGGCCTTTGCCGCACGGATGTGCACTCGAAACCGCTCTCGCTGCCAGTCAAGCTGCTCAGATGGCGTCCGATAGTAATCTAGCCCCGTTTCGCCGATTGCGACGATGCGCGGGTGATTCGATAACCGGACCAGTGTAGCGACATCGGGTTCAAGTACGTCGGCGTAATCGGGATGGACGCCAACCGATGCTGCAAGCCGCGGGTCACGCTCAGCCAGCGCCAAGACGCGCGGAAAGTCTTCAAGATTGACGCTCACACAAAGGGCGCCCTGCACCTCATGCGCGGCCATGTTGCTCATGACCTCGTCGAAGCGCTCGTGCAGGCCAGGAAAATCAAGGTGGCAATGAGAGTCGATGAGCATGAGTCAAGTGTAGCTGGGCACGGTTCAGGCCCTGGCGAGGGCATGGACATAACGCATCAAGGCATCCTCAACCAACAGGCGCGCGTTGAGCGGATGATGCGCAAGGCGCCGCAGCTGTCGAAGCCATAGCTCGAAACCCAATAAATCGTCGAGTTGCACCCTGGGGGCCAGTTGCTCATAGCGCTTTCGTCGCGACGGAAAAAACCGGGCGACCCCACCCGACGCAACCCTGGCGAGATCGCTCAACCAGCACTGTAGCGGGTGAATCCACTGAACCGGATCAAGGCTGGAAAGTCCGGCTGCAGCGTCCATCGCCGACGTCTCAGGCAAAGAGGCAAAGGTATCCAGGGTTGCCTTCAGAACCGATTGATGGTCGGCTTGTAGAAGCTCGAGTGCGATGCGTGGCGCGCCACCGGCCGCCGCCAGCGCATCGGCCGCGGCTTCCTGCGTGGCATCGGACTGCTCGCATAGCCAGCCGAGTGCCTGCTGTGGTTCAGGCGCACTCAGGGCGACGACCTGGCAGCGCGAACGAATGGTTGCGGGAAGCTGCGCGGGCCTGGCGGTCACCAGCAGAAAACGGGTGCCTGCCGGCGGCTCTTCGAGCGTCTTCAACAGTGCATTCGCCGCTGCCGTGTTCATGGCATCGGCCGGCGTGATTAACACCACCTTGCTGCCCCCGCGATGGGCCGCCAGTTCAACAAATCCAGCCAGAGCACGAATCTGGTCAATGCGAATTTCACGTGAGGCGCGTGTGGCTTTCGCGGCCGGCTCGGCTGACTCTGCCTCATCGCCGGACTCAGCCGCGGGTGACACGCGTCTGAAATCGGGATGATGATCTTGCGCGAACCAGCGACAGCCCGGACATGATCCGCATGGGCTGGTTGGACTTGCGCTTTCGCACAACAACCCTTGGGCCAGCGTTGTGGCAAAAGCGTCTTTGCCGATGCCAGGCGGCCCTGTTAGGAGGAGTGCATGATGGGCAGGGACGGATTTTCCCTCAAATTGAGAAAATACTTTAATTAACCAGGGATAATATAGATTATTCATAAATTTAAAATTGATTCGAAAAGTAATTTCTGGATCATATCTACCGGCATAGCCCCGTCAAGACGAACAAAGCGCGCGGGATGCGCCGACTGCCGAGCCGCGTAGCCTTCTCGCACGCGCCTAAAAAATTCAACATCCTCGGCTTCAAAACGATCAGCGGCCCGTGCCTGCGCCCTACGTTGTGCAGCCAGTACTGGGTCGAGATCAAACCAGTAGGTTCTATCGGGCTGAAGACCGTGTTGCACCCAGGACTCCAGCCAGGCGATTGCAGCGCCCGACATACCTCGACCCGCTCCCTGGTATGCGAAGGTGGAGTCTGTGAATCGATCGCACACGACCCACTCGCCGCGTGCGAGTGCTGGGCGAATATGCTGGTGCAGATGCTCCGATCGCGCCGCAAACACCAGCAGTAACTCGGTTTCCGCAGACATGGGCTCATGAAGCAGCAGTTCGCGCAAACGTTCTGACAGTGAGGGCCCACCGGGTTCGCGCGTCTGAAGCACCGTGCGCCCCTGCTTGCGCAACTGCTCGGCAAACCACGGAATATGCGTGCTCTTACCTGCCCCGTCTATACCCTCAAAGGTAATAAAACGTCCGTTCATGGCTTTTTTAGTTGGTAGCGGTTTACAGCGCGCTGATGCGCAGCGAGATCGTTTGAAAACTCGCTACTACCATCGCCGCGCGCGACGAAATAAAGCGCCGTGGTGGCAGCCGGTCTGACCGCTGCCATCAATGATTCACGCCCTACCAGCGCGATGGGCGTTGCAGGTAAACCGGGCCGGGCATAGGTATTCCATGGGTTAAGCTCCTGCAGGTCGCGGCGTCGCAAGTTGCCGTCAAAACGGGCACCCAGGCCGTAAATCGTGGTGGGATCACTCTGCAAAAGCATCCCGCGTCGCAAGCGGTTGATAAATACGCCTGCGACCACGGCACGCTCAGCAGCGACCCCGGTTTCCTTCTCAATCAGGGATGCGAGGATCAGCGCCTGATGCGGGCTGCCCAGCGGGAGATCTTCATGCCGCTGCTCCCAGGCCTCGGCAAGCACGCGAAGCAGGTCTTTGTAGGCCTGCCGATAGATATCGCTGGCCTTGTCGCCAGGGGAAAAAACATAGGTATTGGGAAAGAAAAGCCCCTCTGGGTGAGCCGCCTCGACGCCGACCAGACGCAGCAGCGCGGCGTCATCCAGCCCACGCGTGTCAGGGTGCAGATCGGGATG
>JBDLQY010000117.1:0-4118 GCA_039800325.1 Pseudomonadota bacterium
TGTAACCGGGCGCTGCGTTGACATGCCCAATGTTCCGCCCGAGCAAGACTTTAAAGACCGTGTGCATGCCAAGGCCTACCCGGCTTGTGAACGTAATGGGCTCATCTGGGTTTATATGGGCATACAGTCCCCACCACCACCACTTCCCATGATCGAAGCGAATATGGCGCCTGCAGAGGACTGCGTCATTCGCTTTATTCAAAGAGAGTGCAACTGGTTGCAAGCCCTGGAAGGCGACATTGACACCTCGCATTTTGGGTTTCTTCATGCCGGCAGTGTTCAGCTCGAACAACTTGATGAGAATCACCCGCTGGCGCACACCGTGCGTAACAGGGCTCCCCAGTACCGCATGGCCGATACGCCCTGGGGTACCAGCTATGGCGCCTACAGGACAGAGCCCGACGGACAGATCGCCTGGCGCATCGCGAATTTTCTAATGCCCTGTTGGACTCAAAACCCCAACTCGGACTTCAGTAACTATGTCGGGGCTCGTGGCTGGATCCCGATGGACGATACCCACACCATGGTCGTTCAGATGACCTGGAAGAAAAGCGGAAGCACTTACTCTGGACGCCCCCTCAAAAACGGTAAACCGCTGGCTGGTTTCGCACCCGAGGTCGAACTGATGGCGAACACCACCGACTGGTATGGTCGATTTCGCCCGGTGGCGAGAGCCGAAAACGATTATCAAATCGATCGCGAGGCACAACGCCGCAATGAAATCTATACGGGCATCACGATGGTCTTCATGCAGGATCAGGCCGTCACTGAGTCTATGGGCGGCATCACTGATCATGAGTTCGAGCATCTAGGTCCCAGCGACCAGATGGTCGCGAGAACACGCCGGCGTCTTTTACAGGCTGCCACGGCCCTGAGAGACGAGGGTCGCACACCACCAGGCGCTACCGAACCCGAAGTCTTCTGGCAAGCCCGAAGCGGTACCTTCCACGCTGCAGCTAGCCAGGATTGGCAAGATGCTTACCGCGAGCATGTGGCTTCCGCATTGAGGGTCGTTGCCGTGCCAGCTAAAGCATGAACAGGCATCTAACAAGCACCTCAGCGACGCGGGCGTTCTGACGGCTTAAGACCCTATAGATCTAGCACCAGCCGCGGGCTGTGGCTACCCGAGCAGCAGATCATCATGACTTTGTTGCTGGCCTTTTCATCGTCGCTCAACAGCATGTCGCGGTGATCGGGAATACCGTCTAATACGCGAGTTTCACAGGTACCGCAGACCCCCTGCTCACAGGCTAACGCAACGTCCACGCCCGCATCGAGCAGCGCCTGGGCGATGGTTTGCCCATTACGCACTCTGACGCAACGACCACTACGGGCTAGCTGAACCTCAAATTGTCCCGTGTCTGCGGGGTCTGCCGCGGCGCTAAAGCGCTCAATACGGCATCGCCCGGCCGGTCTGTGAGCGGTCAGGCTCAGGAACCGATCCAACATGGTTTCCGGGCCACAACAATACACAGCGCAATCGATATCAACACCCGATAACACTGTAGCCAGGTCAAGCGGCCCGCCAGCTTGCTCGTCGATATGCAGCTGAACCCGATCCGCATACCGACTGCGTAGCGTCGGGGTGTAGGCACACTCTGCGCTGCGTCGTACCGCATGTACCAGCTGCCATGAACGCCCCAGCGCTTGCAGTCGTTCAACCATAGCTACCACAGGGGTGATGCCGATGCCGCCAGCGATGAGCACTGAATGGGGAGCGGCCTCATCCAGTGGAAAATGATTAATAGGTTCTGCGACCTCAAACACCATACCAACGCGAGCATGATCAAACAGCCATGCCGATCCACCGCGACTTGCGGCATCCCGCTTGATACCCACCCGGTACGATGCGGGCTCAGGGCCAGTCGTGAGCAGGGAATATTGACGAATCAGTCCATTTGGCAAGCTGATGGCGATGTGCGCACCGGCCTGCGCGGCCGGTAAATCAGAGCCATCTTCGCGGACAAACTCAAAAGTGTGGATCGCATCGGCTTCGCGCCGAATGGCCTCCAGACGAAGTCGCATCAGACAGTGGGCCTCCACACCGCAAAGCACAGCCCAGTGCCAGTGCCCGCCGGCGTACGGTAGGCCGGAATGTAGTCGATGGATTCCAGGTTCAGGTGCTCGATCGCCCCAGCCAGGCAGATCCAGTTTCGAATTTCAGACGACCCAGACTCAAGCAGAGCACGCGGCAGATTCATCAATGCCTGCGCATCGCCGGCACGCAAAGCCGCAATGACCATGCCGTCGAGCGATTCGTCCACGGTAAAGTGGCTTAACCCACCCGAGGCGACGATACCAATCCGGGCTTGTGCAGGAAAAGCCTCAATGGCCGCCCTGAGAGACTGGCCCAGGCGAAAACACCGTGCAGGCGTCGGTTGATTAGGCGGGTAGTACGTGTTGAGAAAAATTGGCAGACACGGCAGCAGTCGTCTGCGCAGCAGGCGCGTGTGAACGAATCCGAATGCATGGCCCTCGCCTTCACCCTGAGCCACGGAGTCAGCGCAGGCAACATCGAAACCCGCGTCAATCAGATGCGAGATCGTGTGATCGGCGAGCGCAGTATCAACCGGATAGTCGCGCTGGCCCTCAGTTTCATAGAAGCGCGCTGAAGCACGGGCGGCCCATTCCGGCGCGATACCGGGCCGTGCCGGTACATTAGGAATTGTGCCCCCACGGTACACCAGAATACTGGGCATATTGTCATCGCCATACAGCTCTTTCTGATCGTCACCCACAATGACCAACACATCAAGGGCAGCGCGATCGATGACGTCTGACAGATGATCCACATGCGACATAGCGCGACGATGCTTATCAGCAATCACGTCGGGGCTCAGCTGCGGCAGGACGGTGTCCCCAGCCTGAGCCAGTAGCTCTTCGTACGACACTGGGCGTCCCGCCTTGTCACGATGCGGTCGTCGCTGATCGCGTTCAATAAATCGCGGCCAGTCCTCAACGGGCGCATTCAGCATCGGCGTGTGTGAACTGCCAATGCCAAGAACAATCTGTGCCATGGAGATGCGTTCTCGATTCAGTACGTTTCGGGCGCTGCAGTCGAAGCCTGAGCCGGGTCTGGCTTGAGCCCGGCGGTACCCGCTGGACGCTCAACAGTCTCTGCGCTTGCACGGTAGGCATCCAGCCAGTCGATACCAGGATCGGTCAGGAAATAGCCGCTACGCGAATTGAGAAACACTGCGGGATCGTCAACGCCGGGCGGTGCCTTACCCGTTTCACGAAAAGTACGTGCTGCCTGCAGAATGCGACGCCGTGTGCGTGCAATCATGAGATCGGCCGGGCCAAGATGCTCAAAGGCATGGTCGGTGATGGCGCCCATACTTTCAGTGACCGCCTGATCTTGCAGATGAATATTGTCAATACCGGTGAAGATGCGATTTTCGCGCTGCGCTGCCCGATCAATCAGCCAGTCATTACTCTGGTCGGCTTTAAGACGAAAGCGATCAAACCAACCCGTGCCTGGCGGATGAAAGTCAGGCGTAGGCCGGCTTCCCCCCAATACCTCGCCATGACGCAGGGGTTCGCGAATATTGCGCATCGGCGAGCGCCAGCGCAGGTTAATGAACATCATGTGCTCGTCATCCATGGGTACCCAGGCCCGAGCATGTACGTGGTAGCGAAACTCACCCTGCGGCGTTTGTGTCCAGAACGGGAACATGTAATTGGCAAACCGCCAATAAGTGCTTAATGCCGAGCCTTGGCGCACCTGACGATGCGCGCCGTAGGATGTTCCCCAGTCGGTGTCGCGTACTTTGTACTGAGGAGCGCGGTCAGTCGCAGTGTGGTCAAGAGCGTGCCCCTCAGGAACATCATCGGGGTTCAGGTGACCAACATGCAGAAACCCAAAATGCGAGGTGTCAATATCGCCCTCGAGGGCCTGTAGCCAATTACACGAACGCTGCATGAAGACGATGTCAACCGCCGACTCTGGCAGCAGCGACGCCTCGATCATGGGTAGTGGCGGCGGCGTTTTGCGTGGGCCCATATAAACCCAGATGAGCCCATTACGTTCACAAGCCGGGTAGGCCTTGGCATGCACACGGTCTTTAAAGTCTTGCTCGGGCGGAACATTGGGCATGTCAACGCAGCGCCCGGTTACA
>JBDLQY010000118.1:0-15881 GCA_039800325.1 Pseudomonadota bacterium
CCAGGCGCGCTCGGTGATCAGGTCTCGAAGATCACGCTCGATGTCTGCTGCCTGGGCGGGCATGCTTATTTGGCACAGCACCGCCAGACAGAACAAAAGGCCTCGCATCAGACGGCCTCGAATCAGAAGGCCGCAGATCAGAGAGCCGCTGATCAAAGAGCCTCTAAGCCAGGCGTAGGTGTTCGGCCTGATGCTCAGCAGCCAGGTGCGGGGACGATTCTGCTTGCACAGCATGTCACGTGGCCCGCATCAGGCCCGCTTTCGCAGCTCGGTCTTCAGTACCTTGCCGTAGTTGTTTTTGGGCAGGCTTTCGACGAAGTGATAGGCCTTTGGACGCTTGAAGCGTGCAATATTCGCCAGACACAAGGCATCAAGCGCTTCGGCATCGACTGTGTGGCCACTTCTGCCTACGATGAAGGCCACGACTTCTTCGCCCCAGTCAGCATGCGGGCGCCCCACGACCGAGCACTCCAGCACCGCAGGGTGCGTGAGCAGTACTTCTTCGATCTCGCGCGGATAAATGTTCGAACCACCACTGATGATGAGATCCTTGGAGCGGTCACGCAGGTGCAGATAGCCCCGCTCGTCCAGAAAGCCCACATCACCTGTCCAAAGCCAGCCTTGTCTGAGCGCAGCCGAAGTGGCTGCCGGGTTATTCCAGTAACCCCGCATAACGCAATCGCTGCGTGTAATGACTTCGCCCAGTTCACCCGGTGCGAGGTCATCGCCCACTCCATTGACGACGCGCACCTCAACGCCGCTGCGGGCTGCACCGCAGGAGCTCAGGCGAGCCAGATGCTCAGGTCCACCATCACCTTTATGTTCACGGGCGCCAAGGCCTGAGATGGTCATGGGACTTTCGCCCTGGCCGTAGAGGTGGAACAGCCGTGGTCCGAACACATCAAGTGCCTTGCGCAGATCGCTGAGATACATGGGCGCGCCGCCGTAGATGATGGTGCGCAGCCCGGCATGTGGCGCATCGATGCCCGGGTGCTGCAAGAGGCGGCTGACCATCGTGGGCGCGGCAAAGATAGCGACATTGCGATGCTGGGCAAACACCTCGAACACAGCCTCGGGCTCAAAGCCGCCCAGCACTACCTGATGGCCCCCGGCCAGTAGATGCGGAATCGCGTAAAGACCCGAGCCATGTGATAAGGGTGCGGCATGCAACAGGGTGTCACCGGGCTCGACGCGCTCGATATCCGCGTAATAGGCCAGGCTCATGGCCACGAGGTTGCGGTGCGAGAGCATCGCCCCTTTGGGCTTACCGGTGGTGCCACTGGTGTAAAAAATCCAGGCAAGCTCATCGGCTGGAGTGTCAGCGCAGGGCAGGGGATCTGCCCGTAAGAGCTGATGGTAGGGGTCGTGCTGAACAGCGATGACGTTCGGTCTTGGCGAAGAGGCGTGTGTCGCACCAGAGGCGGGCACGGCGACTATGTCCGCCATCGCCGCGTATAGCGCCTCGCTGGTAAACACCGCGCGCGCGCCGCTATCGTCCGCAATGTGTGCGATTTCCTTGGGATGCAGCTTGCTGTTGACCGGCACTGCGCATAGCCCCGCGCACCAGCAGGCCAGCAGCAGCTCGACAAACTCGGGCCTGTTCTCCATGCAGAGCACGATGCGTTCGCCCGGCTGCAGGGCCAGCCTCAGACGCAGGCCCCCTGCCAGCTGCGTGACCCGCTGCGCGAGCTCAGCGTAGGTTTGCGTACGCCCCTCAAAACTCAGGGCCAAGGCCTGAGGATGGCTCTTGGCCCGTTTGAAGAAGTAGCGCGCGATATTCGCCATGATGCTCAGTCCGGCATCGATTCCTCGCCCAGCACGGTCGGCATCGCTGCAAACAGTGCCGGCAACCCGCCCGTATGGATGTAGAGCAGGTTTTCGTCCTTGCGAAAGTAGCCTTGGCGCACCAGTCCGATCAGGCCGGCCATCGACTTACCGGTATAGGTGGGGTCAAGCAAAATGGCTTCGGTTTGCGCGAGCATCTGCACGGCTTCAACCATGCGCTTATTCGGTAGTGAGTATTTTGGGCGCCAGTACTCTCCGAAGGTGAGCACGGCATCGTCGGGTAAAGGCGCTTTGATGCCCAGCATCTGCGCGGTGGCACGCGCTTCTTTAAGTACGCGCGGGTTTTGATCACCGGGGTCGCGGCTGACACCGATACCCACCACAGGAATGGGTGCGTTATAACCGTGTAGACCCGCAACCAATCCGGCATGCGTGCCTGAACTGCCCGAGGCAACCACGATGCGATCGATGCGCAGGCCCATCTCAAAGGTCTGCGCGAGAATCTCTTGCACGCAGGCCACATAGCCCAGCGCGCCGATGGCATTAGAGCCGCCGCCCGGGATGATGTAGCCCTTGCGACCTTCACGGGCCAGATCGGTGGCCACTGTCTGCATCGCAGCGTCCATGTCGGATCCGCCAGGGACTACGGTGATGGCCTCAACCCCCATCAGGCGGAACATGAAGTTGTTGCCGTTGGCGTTGACGTCGTAGCTGTTGGGAACGCGCTCTTCGATGACGAAGCGGCACTTGAGCCCTTCCTTGGCGGCCGCTGCGAGGGTGATTCGGCAGTGATTAGACTGTGGAGCACCGCAGGTGATGAGGGTGTCCGCACCCTGTGCAAGCGCATCGGCCACCAGAAACTCGAGCTTGCGGGTTTTGTTGCCGCCGGGTGCCAGGCCCAGCATGTCATCGCGCTTGATGTAAATATTGGGTCCGCCCAGCGCCCGACTGAAATTGGGCATGAATTCAATAGGCGTGTAGCCCGAGGTGTAGCGTCGGCGCGGAAAGCGGGCGAGGTCCATGGACAGTCTCCAGGGTGAGTTGTTCTACAAAGACAAGCAGACAGAATTCAATCAGGAAAAGGCGACCGACATCTCGCCCAGGGGCCCAAAGTCGGCACGTAGCCGATCGCCCGGACTGACGCTGATGGGAACCACGCAGGTACCGGTGGTCACGACCTCGCCCTCGGCCAGGGCAATGCCATGACGGCTGAGTTCGTTGGCAATCCAGGTGAGTGCAATGCGTGGATCGCCCAACACGTTGGCGCCACGGCCCGTGACTGCAGCCCGTCCCGTCACATGCCCGGTTACCTCGTGGTTGGCAAGATTCAGCGAGCGCCAGGCCTCAGGTGCAGGCGGACCCAGCACAAAACGATCGGCACAGGCGCAGTCTGCAATCAGTTGTGCCGCGCCCGCATGAACAAAATCGTCATAGCGCGAATCGGGCACTTCGATAGCCAGGTGCAACGCGGCTACTGCATCCATCACCTCGGCTTCTGACCAGGGCTGCGAGCGGGGCTGCAGCAAACGCGCCATGCGAAAGGCGAACTCAATCTCAGCAACACGCATCAGGCTGTTGCCCAGTACGAGCTGTGCTCCGCTGGCATATACCTGCGAGCTGATCAGACGACCTGCCAGTGGGCCGTCGACCCCGATGTGGGCCTGACCGGCAGCGCTGGTAGCGGCGATCTTCCAACCAAAGGCGGGGTGACCGGACTGCTTGAGGATGGCCGCCTGTATGGCATATCCCTCGGCACGGTTTGCGGGCCGGCAGGTGGGAGGCAGTGCCGCGATGCGGCTTTGGGCACGCCAGTGGGTCAGTAGCAGTCGGGCTGCCTCTTGGGTGTGTTCAGCATTCATAGTGCGATTGTAGGTGAGGAGGACGGTGATGATTGCTGGGTGAGAGGAGGGAGTTGTCGCTGCCATCCGCGTACAGGGCTCTATGGCTTGAGCTGGGCCCTTACCTCGCGCTGACGTGATGCGATGAAGGCGCCTGCAAACAGAATCGCGGCCGAAATCGCGAGCCCGGGGCGCAGAGAGCCAAATCGGTCAGCCAGCCAGCCGGCGGCCACTGGCCCTACGATCTGACCGGCGGCGAAGACAACCGTGAAAACAGCCATCGCCGAACCCCAGGCCGGTTTGGGCAGACCCTTTTTAACCAGACTTTGAATGGCCGCTGGAATCGAGAACATGGCCGCGCCAAAGCAGGCCGCCGATATCGACAGAGCCAGCATGCCGGGCAGCCAAAGCGGTAAGGCGGCGGCAAATGCCAGCAGCAGCATGCTGGCCGCCATAGGCCAGCCGCCAGGCCAGCGCTCCATGGGGCCTCGCCAGAGGGTAGGGGCCAGCAGGGTGGTAAAGCCCAACAGGGTCCAGATGAACATGACCGTCGTGGTGGAGCCCGCCTGCTCGCGCACCCAGGCGATGACAAAGGTCATGTAGCCGATGTAACCCAGTCCAAAGCACAGGTAGGCCAGTCCGGCCCGTGCGAGCGCTGAGACCGGCGCGCGTGCATCGCCCAGCGCGCGGGCGGGTTCATCGATGCGCAAAGCCGCCCACAGCGTTGCCAGCGTCATACAGACGGCGACCATGCCCATGCCAATCCATGCAGTGGGCCAGGCGGCCGTACCCGAGTGCTCGAGCAGCCAGGGAACGCTGACTCCGCAGACCATGAGACCGATACCGCCACCCGCAAAATAAATGGCGATGGTGGTGGTGGCCAGCTGCGGACGATCGGGCATCACATTGGCCGATAGGGCTCCGCCACAGATGAAGACCGCGGCGCCGCCCAGGCCGCCCGCAAAGCGCGCGAGGCTTAGCAGCGTAATGTCCGAGGAAAGCCCGGTGGCCAGGACCGCCAGCGAGGTCACCAGCATGCCCACCAGAAAGAGCGTGCGATTACCGACTTGCACCACCCAGGCGCGCGTGAGCAGCGCACCGGCCAGGTAGCCGATGGCGTTAGCGGTGTTAAGCCAACCTGCCTGCGCATAGGCCAGGTTCAGGTCGGCACGCATGGCGGGCAGCACCAGCGCGTAGCCGAATCGGGCAAAGGAGTTTGATACAGCCGGTCCGAATGACAGCACGAAGGCGATGATCAGACCTTGTGCCAGAGTGCGCGAGGTGTCTGCGCGCTCTGTCATGGTCTTAAAGCGACTGTTCCACGCCACGCGCAGCAAGTACTGGGATGAGATGCGCGCGATAGGCCGCCGAGGCGTGTAAATCGCTATTGAGGTTTGCGGCATCAACCCGAATGGCACGAGCGGCCTCTGGCATCCAGCTTGCGGACAGCGCGGCCTCGAGTTCGGGTACGCGAAACACGCTGTTTGCCGCTCCGGTGACAGCGACGCGCACTTGCGTCGCAAAGCGTGCGACGAACACCCCCACCAGGGCGAAGTGAGATGCCGGCTGATGAAACTTAACGTAAGCCGCGTTCTGTGGAATGGGAAAGCTGACCGCGGTGATGATTTCGTCGGTCTCGAGCGCGGTGGTGTAGAGCCCCTGAAAAAAATCATCAGCAGCAATATCGCGCCGATTGGTGTGGACCCGCGCACCCAAGGCCAGCACCGCGGAGGGATAGCAGGCTGCAGGATCATTGTTGGCCAGCGAGCCGCCCAGGGTGCCGCGGTTACGCACCTGACGATCACCGATGCCATCGGCCAGCGCGGCAATTGCCGGGAGGCAGGCGCGCACCTCGCTCGATGCGGCTACGCTTGAGTGCGTGACGCCAGCCCCGATGCGCAGAACATCGCCGCGGCGTTCGATTCCCTTGAGTTCTGAGATGCTGGCCAGGTCTACGAGTTCAGACGGACTGGCCAGACCCAGTTTCATGGTGGGCAGCAGCGACTGGCCGCCCGCCAAGAATCGGGCATCGGCGCCTGCACGCAGCAGCGCTGCGGCGTCTTCCAGTGTGGTCGGACGATGATAGTCAAACGCATTCATGGTTGAACCCTGTCGTCAGATGAATTCGCCCTGGAGGGCACGCCAGACGCGTTCGCTGGTCAACGGCATTTGAAGCTGATGCGCGCGGGTGCCTAGCCCGGCACGGGCCACGGCGTCGATCACGGCGTTCACCACCGTGGGTGTAGCGCCTATGGTGCCTACCTCGCCGACACCCTTGACGCCCAGCGGGTTGGTACGACATGGCACCGAGGTATCAAAGCGGGTTTCGAAATGCCGCACGATGCCCGTGCGTGGCATGGCATAGTCAAGAAAACTGGCATTGAGGTTTTGGCCCGACTCATCGTGCACGATTCGTTCGCACAAGGCCTGACCCACGCCCTGGACCGCGCCGCCCTCAATTTGCCCGGTGACGATCATGGGGTTGATAACCCGACCGATGTCATTGACCGAGTGGTAGCGGTCAACCGTGACGGTGCCCGTATCGGGGTCAATCTCGACTTCACAGATATGGCAGCCGTTGGGCCAGGTAGGCCCGCCCACGGTGGTGCTGGACTCGAGCCCGAATCGCCCCCCTTCGCGCGCGGCAATCTCCGCCAGGGTGATGTGCAGATCAGTGCCACGTACGGTGAAGCGGCCTGCCTGATAGTCAAGATCGGTGGCCGAAGCCTCGAGCTCGCGCGCGGCGAGTTCTTTGGCCATTTCAACGGTTTTAACCGAGGCCTCCTGGACCGCTGAGCCTGCCGTAAAAATAGAGCGCGATCCGGCGCTGCCAAAGCCTTCGCCGCGATTGGTGTCGCCCATGATGATGCGGATGTTCTCGATCGGCACGCCAAAGACATCGACTGCCAGTTGCGCGTAGGTGGTGGCAATGCCCTGACCCATGGCCTGGGTGGCGCTGTAGATTTCAATGATGCCGTCGGCCGCGACTTCAACCGTGACCCGCTCTTCAAACGCGTTACCGCCTGTCCACTCAAGAAAACTGGCGATGCCACGACCGCGCAGACGACCGCGCTGTGCGGATTCAGCCGCCCGCGACTCAAAGCCTTTCCAGTCGGCCAGCTCAAGTGCCTGTCGGGTGATGGATTCAAACTCGCCGCTGTCATAGGTCTGCTGCATGGCATTGCGGTATGGCATCTGCTCGGGCCGGATCATGTTGCGGCGGCGAAGCTCTGCAGCGTCGAGACCGATCTGTCGTGCGGCAGCATCCATCAGGCGTTCGATGATGTAGATGGCCTCGGGGCGTCCTGCACCTCGATAGGCACCCGTGGGGGCGGTGTGGGTCAGCACAGCGCCGATGCGGATATCGATCGTGTCAATGTCGTAAATGCTGGTGGAGACCCAGGGACCGATGAGCAGTTGGATAGCAACCCCAGTGGGCATGGCATAAGCGCCCACGTTGGCCAAAGAGTTCACGCGAAGCGCCAGCACGCGACCCTGAGTATCAAGCGCCAGTTCGGCGCGACTTTCAAGGTCGCGACCGTGTACCTGAGCCGTGAACTCTTCGCTGCGTTCGGCGCACCAGCGTACGCTACGGCCCAGCGAACGCGCAGCCCAGGCCAGCACAACATCCTCGGGATAGGCGCCGGTTTTGGCGCCGAAGCCGCCGCCGACATCACCCACCACCACGCGCAGCGCGGTTTTAGGCAGGTTTAGCAGATCGGCCACCGTGTTGCGGGCGCCCGACGGCATTTGACTGCTCAGACGCAGGGTCGTGACACCGGCTGCGGCATCATGAGTGGCCAGGCTGGCACGTGGCTCCAAAGGCACCGGCGCAATGCGCTGGTTGATGATGTCCAGAGACACCGTATGGGCAGCACGCGCAAAGGCCGCCTGGGTGGCTTCGGGATTGCCGTGATTCATCTGCGCTGCCAGATTACCCGAGGCTTGAGGCCATACCAGGGGCGCGGCGGGTGCCGTGGCGGCCGCGATGCTGGCAACGACCGGCAGGCTGTCGTAGTCGACGGCAATGGCATCACACGCCGCGCGTGCTGCATCGACCGATGTCGCGACAACCGCTGCGACGGCCTCGCCTACATGGCGGACAGTATCGGTCGCCAGCACGTGGCGCGGAGGGCCCTGCGTCGGGCTGCCATCTGAGCGTGTGAAGTTTGCCGGCGGCATCATGGGCTTGACCTTGGCCGACAGCAGGTCTGCGCCGGTGAAGACGGCCACTACCCCCGGCAAATCTTTAGCCTGGCTGGTGTCAATGCTTCGAATACGGGCATGAGCCAGTGGCGAGCGGAGAAAAACCAGATGCGTGCAGTCAGCCGCTGCGACGTCGTCGGCGAATTGACCCTGGCCCGTCACTAGGCTGGGGTCTTCAATACGTCGCACGGAATGGCCGCTGCCGAAGCGACCGGGTGCATGATCGGCGTTCATGGCAAACCTCACGGTTTAAGGCACGCCGTCAGCGTGCGTTCAGGGTGTCGGCAGCCCTGCGAACGGCTGCAACGATGTTGACATAGCCGGTGCAGCGGCACAGGTTGCCCTGTAGAGCCTGTTCAATGGCCGCATCGTCGGGTTTGGGGTTGTGTCTGAGCAGATCTAGTGTGGCCATGATCATGCCGGGCGTGCAGAAGCCGCACTGAAGACCGTGGCACTCAACGAAGGCCTGCTGAACCGGATGCATGGCCTGGGGCGAGCCTATGCCCTCAATCGTGGTCACCTCGTGCCCATCAGCCTGCACGGTTAACAGGCTGCACGACTTGACCGCCTGCCCATCCAGCAGCACTGTGCAGGCGCCACACTGGCTGGTGTCACAGCCTACGTGGGTACCCGTCAGGCCCAGTTCGCGGCGCAGGGTTTCAACTAAAAGTTGCTGGGGATCGACGTTCAGGCGGGTGGCGGCGCCGTTCAGTTTGATCTCAATGCTGGGCATGGTGGGCTCATTTGTACGGGTGCTTCTGAGGGCGGATTTGCAGTGAATGGCGCCAGTCGTGCCGACCCAGCGCGTGTGTCGAATGCGTGCGGTCAGGATGGTAGCGCGGAACGGAGATTTACCCGATTTAAGCCACCGCAAAATAGTCAATGCAGACCTGCTTGGCACGGCGGCCGGCCCGGCAGACGATGACCAGACTGTTAAGACGCGCGAGCTCTGGCCGACTGGAGGCCGTGCGCAGGCGAACCGCGGTGCGGAAGTAATATTCGGAGGGATCGACGTCCTCGCCTCGCATCAGGCGCTCGAGTACGCCGGGCGGGCCGTGCCTGAAGCCTTCCGCATTCACTTCGATGCGATCGCCACAGTCAAGCTCGAGCACATAGTGTGCGGACAGCTCGAGAACACCATCGGGACGGGCCCACTGCCAGTCCTCGCCCAGCGGCATGATGTGACCACTGAGCAGCGGGTTGGCACCCAGAGGCGTGATGCGGCCACCCGTAATGGCGATGACCCGTCGCTCGCCCGCCGGAAAATGACCCACCGATTGGACGGCACCAACATCAACATCCGCATGAAAAAGCGGCTCTAGTTTGGGATAGACAAGGCTCATGGGCAGATTCCTTTGTACGAGTCTGGGCAGGTGATCCGGCTGAGAGTATGCTGTGGCCCGATTTTTTCTGCAGCCAGGAATTCCGATGAAGCATGTGTATCGCGTGATCGTTGAGTTTGGCGACTGTGACCCCAGCGGCATCGTCTTTCATCCCAATTTCTTCAGTTGGTTCGATGCGGCTTCCCTGCATTTTTTCCGCGATTGCGGCGTGCCTCCGTGGCGCGATCTGCAAAAAATCAACGGCATCATCGGCACACCGATTGTCTCGACCACCTGCGATTTTCGCTCGCCAGCACGGTATGGTGATGAGCTTGCGGTGCACACCTCGATTGAGCTCTGGGGAGATAAAAGCTTCACCATGCGACACGAGCTCATGATCGGTGATCGGCTGGTCTGTGAGGCCCGCGGTGTGCGGGTGTTTGCCATCCGCCATCCCGATGATCCGGAGCGCATTCGTGCCGTTCCCGTGCCGGCTGACATCCGCGCTCTGTGCGAGCGTAAGTTCCCGTCAATTGGAAGACTCTGACTTGACACTGCTGGCGGCTACGGGCGAGCATCAATCTCGATGAATGCTGCCAGCCACTCAAATGCGCCGCTCTTCCACGATTTGCGGTCGTTCACGCCCGCGACTGTGTACTGCGCAATGCTCAACCAGGAGGCCGAGCGCGAGCGCTTAGCCGCTGTCGCCGCTGAGCCCCCCTATCGCGGTTTACCCAAGGCGCCCGTTCTGGCGATTCGTCCAGCCAATACCCTGGCTGAACCCGACCGGCCAGTGCGCGTGCCTGAGGGTGTATCAGCGCTTGAGGTCTGGCCCTGTCTGGTCGCCGTCATTGAAAAGCCGGCCTGTCGCGTACCGGCCGCGGCCGCGCTTGAGCATGTGGGCGGCTGGAGCCTGGCTCTGGACTTCAGTCTGCCCTTGAGCAACTGGCACCGCCCCGCCATCCGCCAGAAGTGCCATGACGGCTTTTGCAAATTGATGCCCGTCATGCGCCCGGCCGACAGCCTTACCCACGGTGAATTGATTCCGTCGCTGGATCATGCGCGGGTAGTGATTGATGCGGCGCATGCCGGTACGGAAGCACAACCGGCTGCAGCCGTCCAGACGGGGGCAGCGGTGCGCGCGGGTACCGAGGCCGGCCAGGCTATCGACGACATTGGGCTGGCCACACTGCGTTGGCATAGAGACCCCGCCAGCTTTTTGGCTGCCGTTTCGCAGTTTATGACCCTGCATCGCGGTGATTGCATGATGTTCCCCCTGGTCGACAAAGCCCTGCAAGTGGGCGCGGGTCAGGGTGTATTGCTTGATGTGCCAAGTCTGGGTTGCTGGCAGGCACGGCTGGAGGCCGCCCGATGAAGCGTGCACGGGTGGCCTGGGCTGGCGGCATCTTTGAGGCCTACGATGACGGTAGCGGTCTGCAGTTGATCGACGGGCGTCGGCCACCACAAGACGAACTCGTCTGGTTGCCGCCTGTCACGCCGCGGACGGTGATTGCGCTGGGCCTGAACTATGCCGACCATGCGCGTGAAATCGCGCAGGGTGCCATGGCTGAGCCCCTGGTTTTTCTTAAAGCGGCTAGTGCACTGATCGGTCATCGAGGTCAGACGCGCCGTCCGGCCGATGCGGCTTACATGCACTATGAATGCGAGCTGGCTGTGGTGATCGGTCGGCTGGCCAGCAAGGTTTCACGCGACGATGCGCTGTCGTATGTGACTGGTTACTCGGTCGCAAACGACTACGCTATTCGTGACTATCTTGAGAACTGGTATCGGCCTAATTTGCGCGTTAAGAATCGGGACGGTACCACGGTGTTGGGGCCCTGGCTGGTCGATCGAGACGATGTCGCCGACCCCATGAATCTTGAGTTGCGTACCTATGTCAACGGCAAACTCACCCAGCAGGGCAATACCCGCGACATGATTTTTGATATAGCCGCGCTGATTGAATACCTCAGTGGCTTTATGACGCTTGCACCCGGCGATGTCTTGTTGACGGGTACGCCAGAAGGCACGGTGAATGTGCTGCCCGGTGATGAGGTGGTTACCGAGATTGATGGGGTAGGGCGGCTGGTGAACACGCTGGTTGATGATCGCGCCTTCGGCATCGAAGGCGCTACATACTGAACACAATGGGTGATAGCTATGCTCAAAGATGAAGCGCTTGAAAAGACTCGCCCAGGGCATATTTCGCCTGAGGAGTGGGCTTCGCGACAGCAGCTGGCGGTGACTTACCGCATCTTTGACCTGCTGGGCTGGACCGAGATGATCTACAACCACATTACGCTGCGCCTGCCCGGGCCCCACAAGCATTTTCTGATCAATCCCTTTGGTCTGCATTACTCCGAGGTGACCGCTTCAAATCTGGTCAGAATTGATCTGCAGGGAAAGGTGCTCGATGGTTCGCCCTGGCCTATAAACCCGGCGGGGTTTACCGTGCATGCGGCCATTCATGATGGGGTGCCCAATGCGCATTGTGTGATGCACACGCATACCACCGCGGGGCTGGCAGTCGCCTGTTCACGGGCTGGTTTGTCGATGAGCAACTTTTACTCTGCGCAGCTCTATGACAAGGTGGCCTATCACGACTTCGAAGGCATCACCGTTCATGCGGATGAGGGTCCACGCCTGCTGCGCAACATCGGCAGCCGCCCGGCCGTTATCTTGCGCAATCACGGGCTTTTGTCGTGGGCCGATACCCTGCCCAAGGCGCTGGCGATTCTCTGGACGCTAAATCGCGCGTGCGAAGTCCAGGTGGCATCGATGTCCATGGGAGCCGTCATCGACCTTGATGAGGCGGTGCTGCGTAAAAGCACCCGTGACGCGCTGCAGTTTAGCGACCGGTTTGGCGCAGGCCAGGACATTTTCGATGCCCTGGTTCGCCGGGTTGATCGTACCGACCGCAGCTGGCGTAACTAGATCAGGGCCGGCCGTCGTTATCAGGGCTGGGCGTCTCTATCCAGCGGGTAGATCGGCCGACGTAGCCGCTTGAAATCAAGGCGGCTGTAGTCAGAGGTGCAGACGCCCTCGCCAGCGCATTCGACGATTGCGCGCGCATATGAGCGCAGACCCGCCCGCCAGTGAACGCGGCTCTTCAGCATCAGAAAATCTTTTTCGGCCGGATCGATTCCGACTTCGCGCAGGCAACCGATATCGAAGGGTTCCGTGTGGCGCGAAATCACCACGATCTCCACCTTACCGGTATCGAATACCGCGGTGAGTCCCATGTCACCCATCTCACCCCGCGCCATTGGGCCGCGATGACGGAAAAGCCCTTCAAACAGCAGCTTAACCCGCCCGGACACCTGTAGCGGCCTGCCCTTGACGCCGATCGACGGCATGTCGAGCTTTCCGCCCAGGGGTAGGGTCAGCTGAGCGCCGACACCCGACTGGGCCATCTCGGCCACAGCCCAGGGGTCACAGATGGCGAAGGCCGCCACGCGCTCCATGCCGCTCTTGAGAATCTGTTCAAGCACATTCATTGTGTCCATGGTGCCGCCCGACGCACAATTGTCGAAGTGATCCAGCAGCACAATAGGACCTTGACCAGGCGCGGTCTTTGACAGCTCGCGCGCCCGTAAGAGGGACTGCTCAAGTGGCTCAATCTGGTAGACGAATTGTTCGCGCGCGTTCCAGGCCTGATCAAGCAGCTCATCACACAGGCGTCTTGCCAGGGACGGGTCGTTATCGGTCACAACAACGGCAGACAAACCCGCCTGCGAAATATCGGCGTGTGGAAAACCAACAAACACGGTCGCGGCCAGCGCGCCTTGTGTCTCCATGGCGCGGGCACGGTCCTGCAACTCGCGGTTAGGTGAATCGTCGCTGCCCTGGCGCATGACGTGCGGAATCATGGGGCGGTTGCCCCAGGCGAGGCTGGGGCGCACCATGCCCTTAAGCATCGCGAAGATGGGAAGAGCCGCACGTCGGCCTGTGTCGTACATGTCTACGTGCGGGTAGGTCTGATAGCCGGCGATGACAGTGGCGCTGTCGGCCATTGCCGGGTACAGATTGGTATGCATATCAAGGGCAACGCCAATCGGAAGATCAGGTCGCAGGGCCCGCAGTTGGGCCAGCAGCGCGCCTTCGCCATCCTCCAGGCTGTCGGTCACCATTGCGCCGTGCAGATCCAGTAGCACCGCGTCGCATCCGGCCTTCACCGCATCGATGATGGGCGCGGTCAGTGCCGCGTAAGTCGCGTCCGAGCACGGAGCGCTGGGCGCCGCGTTGGCTGCAATCGGTAGAACAATCTGGGCGCCCTCGGCTTCGGCGATCTCAATAAATGCGCCGATGGCGGTGCCTGTGCCACGAAAGGCGCGCAGTGCTGCATCACCACCGACCGGCGGCTGGCCGCCGATACCAAAACGCTCAAGCGGCGTGGCCACCGAGGAAAAGGTGTTGGTCTCGTGTTTCATCTGGGCGATGACGACTTTCATGGTCAGGCTCCGTGGCGGATAGGCTGGCTTTCAGCCAGCTGGGCAAGCAGATGGTCAAAGGCGCGAACAACGAGTTCGGCGTCGTGATTGGTAATGGCCTCCAGCGGGTTGTGACTGATACCCCCGTTGAGGCCGCGCATGAACAGCATGGCCTGCGGCATGATGGTATGCAGCATCATTGCGTCATGCCCGGCGCCGCTGGGCATGTGGTAGACCGGAAGCCCCAAGCTTTGCACAGCGTCTGCCCAGCGCTGTTGCCAATCGGGGGCGCAGGGCGCGGCTGCAGCGCGCATGGCTAATTCCGGCTGACAGCGCGTACCCCTGCTCTCACAGATCCGTGCAAGCTCGGCCAGAATATCCCGGGCACAGGCATCGCGTGCCGCATCGGTCGTCGCACGAATATCGAGGCTGAAGCGGCAGCGTCCGGGTACGACGTTGATCGACCCGGCGGGCACCTCACATTGACCGATGGTGGCGACCACATCGGGCACGCTGGACGCGCGCTTTTCGACGTAGACGGCCAACTCGGCCAGTGCGGCCAGAGCATCTCGCCGGCGATCCATCGGTGTCGTGCCCGCATGGCTGGCCATACCGATCATCTCGGCCAGGTAACGCACTGATCCGTTGATGGAGGTGACCACGCCAAGAGGGAGGTCGAGTTCATTAAGCACGGGACCCTGCTCTATGTGCACCTCGACAAATCCGAGATAACGGGATGGGTCGCGGCGCAGCGCGTGAATCTGGGCCAGGTCGGCGGATAGTCCGACGTCTCGCATGGCCTGCGCCATCGAGATGCCCTGGGCATCGCGCTGCTCCAGCCACTCGGGCTGGAAAGCTCCGGTTAAAGCGCCCGAGCCCAGAAAAGTAGCTCGATAGCGCTGTCCTTCTTCTTCGGCGAAGGCGACCAGTTCGATGCCATAGGGTAATCGGCGCCGCTGTGCATGCAGCCGCTCTACGCACATCAGCGGAACCAGAATGCCCAGCCGACCGTCGTAACGTCCTCCGTTACGCACCGTATCAAAGTGACTGCCGGTCAGAAGATAGGGGGCACTCTCATCGGCGGCGTGGTAACGCGCAACCACATTGCCCACTGCATCGCGAGTCACCTCATCAAAGCCCGCTGCGCGCATCCAATCGGTCAGCTGAGCTGCACAGCCCTGATGCGCCTGCGTGAGATAGGTGACCGTGAGTTCACCCCGCTCGGCGAAGCCGGGGTCGCTGAAGCGGGCCAGCGACTCGGCAAGATCGAGCACCCGGTTGCCTAAGGCCGGCTCCTGGGCGAAGCGCTCATCGAGGCGAACCTCAGCGATGCGATGAATATTGCGAAGCGCCTCTGCCTGTTCATAGTCAGGCGGATTCGACAGTCGCCGCTCAAAGGCAGCGATGATCTGGGCCCTGTTCAGACCCATACCGCGCGGGCCGCGCACCGCCAGAATGAATGGAAACCCGAAGCGCTGGTTATAGTCGGCGTTGAGCTGCTGAAGCCGCCCGAACTCCTCAGGCGTGCAGTGGGTCAGGCCTGCACGGGACTGCTCTGAGGTGGATTCGGCCGTTAGCGCCCCAGCCACCATGGCTTTTCCGGCGAGCTCAGGGTGGGCGCGAATCAGCCCTAATTGTTGATCAGCCGAAGCTTCGCGTACCGCCCGAACCAGACCCAGCTTAAGCGCGGGCAGACTGGCGTAGGGGCGCCAGGCGCTTGCACCTCGGGCAACCCAGGGGGAATGTTCGTAGATACCCTCAAGCAGGGCGACAAACTGTTCGGCTGTGGCGGCATTGAGGGTGGCCAGGTCGAGAGTAAGGCGGTCAGACGGCAAGACGGGCTCCGAGGGCAGGTTGCAACCGGGGCAGTGTAGCGAAAAGCCGAATGAACCCCTACACTTCGGGCCCATGGAAACGTATCTTCTTGACTGGGCTAACCTGCTTTTGCGCTGGGCCCACGTGATCGTGTCGATCGCCTGGATCGGCTCGTCCTTTTATTTTGTCTTCCTGGACAGCAGCCTTACCCGACCGACCGACCCTGAGCTGCAGCGTAAAGGCGTCGATGGGGAATTGTGGGCTGTTCACGGCGGTGGCTTTTACCACCCGCAAAAATATCTGGTCGCGCCCAAGACGCTGCCCGAGAAACTGCATTGGTTTTTCTGGGAAAGCTATTCCACGTGGCTGACAGGCTTTGCCCTCTTCGCTGTGCTGTACCTGTTCAACGCCAATACCTTTCTGATTGATCGACAGGTGTTTGACTGGTCGCCGGCGGCCGCCATCACGACGGCCCTGGGATTTCT
>JBDLQY010000119.1:0-18129 GCA_039800325.1 Pseudomonadota bacterium
GAAGACGGCGGCGAGTGGGTACTGGTCGATTTGGGCGATGCGGTCGTTCACATCATGCAACCCGCTATCCGGGCCTACTACCGACTCGAGGAGCTCTGGGGCGCAAAACCGGTATCGGTCAAGGTTGGCAGCCCAGCTGGCAAACGGGCTCGCGCCGCCGAGTCTAGCGCTGATGATGGCGCAGACTCTGTTGCCGAAAAGGCCGGTATGCAGGCTCCGGCGAGACGTGCAGCCTCGTCAAAGAGCCCCGCCGCGAAGAAGCCCGCAGCCAAAAAACCCGCCGCCAAGAAACCGGCTTCAAGCACACCGGCTTCGGGCAAGCCGGCCTCGGGCAAGCCCGCGTCACCAAGGTCAGGCACCGCAAAAAAACCCGCGCCAAAGACCGCCTCTGCACGCGCACCGCGCAAGGCCCGAGTCAGCGAGGCCTGAGTTTGCAGCTGCGCGTGATCGCTGTGGGCACGCGCATGCCCGCCTGGGTCAACGAGGTGGTCGCAGACTACGCCGCACGGCTGCCCGCCGACTGCCGCCCCCAGTGGCGCGAAGTACGCGCCGAAACACGCACAGCCAACGGATCGTCCGCCGTCTGGATGCAGCGTGAGGCCAGTCGCATCGTCGAACACATCCCATCGGGCGCGCACCTGGTGGTACTTGATGAGCGAGGTCGCGATTTAGATACACGCGCTTTGTCGCAACGCCTGTCGGCGTGGCGTGAGCGTGGCCAGGTCGCGCTGGTGATTGGCGGCCCTGATGGTCTGCACGAAAGTCTGCGCAAACAGGCGGCCGAAACCTTACGCCTGTCCAGTCTGACACTGGCCCATCCGCTGGTGCGCGTGTTGTTAGCCGAGCAACTGTTTCGGGCTTGGTCTATTCTCGCGGGTCACCCCTATCACCGCGAATAGACCGCTGCTGTCATGCCCGCATCCGACTTCATTTACCTGGCCTCTCAAAGCCCACGGCGCCAGGAGCTGCTGCACCAGATCGGCGTGCGTTTCGAGCTGCTGGCACCCGACCCCCATGAGGACGCCGAGGCACTCGAGCGCCTGCGCGCAGGTGAGTCAGCCGCCGACTATGTTCTGCGTGCCACGCTGGCGAAACTTGAGGCAGCACGCGCGCGCCTCGCCCGCCGAGCGCTGCCGCCAGCACCTATTTTGACGGCTGACACAACCGTCGCGCTCGGTGGACGCATTCTTGCCAAACCCGCTGACAGCGCTGACGCCACAGCCATGCTGCAGGCACTATCCGGGCGCACCCACCGGGTCCTGACAGCGATCGCGGTGGGACGCGGCGACCGTCGCACCGAGTGGCGCATCCAGGTCTCCAGGGTCAGTTTTGCTCGACTGACGACCGCTCAAATTGAACGCTACGTCGCCACCGGCGAGTGCCTGGATAAGGCAGGCGCCTACGGAATTCAGGGCAGCGCAGCCGCCTTCGTACGGCGTATTGAAGGTAGCTACAGCGGCATCATGGGACTGCCGCTTTACGAAACCCAGCAATTGTTGCGTCAAGCCGCGAGCCACCCATGAGCGAAGAGATTTTCGTCAATCACGCCAGCCATGAAACGCGGGTAGCGATTGTGCAGCAGGGTAGTCTGCAAGAGCTGCTCATCGAAAGAGCCGTATCGCGCGGACTGGTCGGCAACATCTACCTGGGCAAGGTATCTCGAGTACTGCCCGGCATGCAGTCGGCGTTCATAGACATCGGCCTTGAACGGGCCGCCTTTCTGCACGTTGCCGACCTATGGCAGTCCCGCAGCAGCAACGCCCAGGGTGCCGCGCCATCCCCGATCGAAAAACTGTTGTTCGAGGGGCAACCGCTTCTGGTTCAGGTCATCAAAGACCCCCTGGGTACCAAGGGTGCGCGATTGTCCACGCAGATCAGTATTGCCGGTCGAATGCTGGTCTATCTGCCCCAGGAACCCCACATCGGCGTTTCCCAGCGTATCGGCGATGAGGCTGAACGTGAAAATCTGCGTCAACGCCTGCACAAGCTGCTGCCGCCCGACGAGAAGGGCGGTTTCATCATTCGCACCCATGCCGAAGAGGCCGATGAAGCTGCACTGTCCGGCGACATTGACTACCTACGACTGCGCTGGCAGCAGATTCTCACGGCCAGCCGAGGCGCCAGCGCGCCCGCGACGGTCTACCGCGAACTGGCGCTGACGCAGCGCGTCATGCGTGACCTCGCCGGCGAGAGCACGGGCGCCATTGTGGTCGATTCAGCCGATGCCTTGGCAGAAATGACGCAATTCGCGCGTACGTATCTGCCCTCTCTGGTGGGACGTCTGCGCTCACATGGGTCGCAGCGACCGATTTTCGAATTCAGCGGCGTGGAAGATGAAATCGCCCGCGCGCTGTCCAGGCGGGTCGATCTGAAGTCGGGTGGTTACCTCATCATTGACCAGACTGAGGCCATGACCACCATCGACGTGAATACCGGCAGCTATGTGGGTGGACGCAATTTTGACGACACCATTTTTCGCACCAACCTGGAGGCCGCGCACGCGATTGCCCGCCAGCTGCGTCTGCGCAACCTGGGTGGCATTATCATCGTCGACCTGATAGACATGACCAGCGCTGAACATCGCAGCGCCGTGCTGGATGAACTGCGCCGCGCCCTCGAGCGCGACCGCACCCGGGTGGCGGTCAACGGCTTCACTTCATTGGGGCTGGTTGAAATAACGCGCAAGCGCACGCGTGAGTCACTTGCGCGCATCTTGTACGAGCCCTGCCCCACCTGTGAGGGGCGCGGCCAGGTCAAGACGGCGCGTACCGTCTGCTTTGAGATTTTGCGTGAATTGCAGCGCGAAGCCAGTCAGTTCGCGCCCCGCGAATTCAGAGTGGTTGCCTCACAGACCGTTGTCGATTTATTTCTCGAAGAAGAAGCCCAGTCTCTGGCCAGCCTGTGCGACACCATAGGGCGCCAGGTAGCGCTGCATGTAGAAACGCTTTATTCGCAGGAACAGTACGACATCGTTCTCATGTGACAACGGCTCTGCGCGGCTGCAGCATTGCATTGCCCACCAGGGCAGCGATGATCACAACGCCTCCCTGCAGGGTTGCCATGGGTAGCGCCTCACCGGCGCCCAGCCAGGTCCACAAGGGCCCTAGAACCACCTCCAGCAGCGCAATCAAGGCAACCTCATGCGGGGCAAGCCGATTAGCCGCTCCCACCATTAGCCAGCAGGGCAGCGCCAGCTGAAATGCGCCCAGAATAGCCAACAACAGAAGATCGTAGGCGCCCGCATTAAACGGCCAGGCAAACGGAAGCGAAATCGCACAGGACAACAGTGCCCCGACCAAAACCGCGGGGGCCAGATCAAGCTTGGCACCCATCTTGCGCAGCATCACCAGGTTGGTCGCCGAGGCCAGAGGCACCCCCAGTGCGATCAGCATGCCCTGAAGCCCGTCCGTTGACACGCCTTCACGAACCATCCACCAAACCCCCAGCGCCGCCAGGGCGATGGCCACCCAGGTGGTTCGCCCGATGCGCTCACGCAACACCAGCCAGGCTGCAACCGCCGCCAGAAACGGCGCCAGCCCGACCACCAGCAAAACGTTGGCCACGCTGGTACGCGCAATCGCAATCATGAAGCAGGTAAACATCACTGCCCACATCAGCCCGGAGGCCAGCCCCGTCCAACCCATAGCCAGAACCGGCCGCAGCGGATTACCCCGCTCGTGCAGGGCCAGAATGGGCAGTAAGGTGAGTGCGCAGAAGAAACTGCGCCAGAAAGTAAGCTCCATGCCCTCTACATCGGTCACGTGCCGGGTGATCACCCCTGCAGAACTCCATAGCAGTGCGCAAAAAAGCAGCAGCAGGACAGCCGCTCGGCGAGTGGCAGGACGCAGATTGATCATGGGAAAAATCTTTCGGGCCGGATCCCGGCGAGGTTGGCGAAAGGTAGAATTTTACCGATGGCCGAACCCCGTTTCGTGCACCTGAGGGTGCACACCGAATATTCCATCAGCGACTCCATCGTCCGGATCGATCCGCTGATTGCCGCTGCGCGCAGTGATTCGCAGGCGGCGCTTGCTGTCACCGACCTGGCCAACCTGTTCGCTTGGATCAAGTTTTACAAAGCTGCGCGCGCGGCTGGGGTCAAACCCATCTGCGGCGCCGACTGCTGGCTCACCAACGACACTGACCGCGACCGACCATTCCGACTGCTCTTGCTGGCGCGCAATGAGCGCGGCTACCGGCAGCTATGCCAACTGCTCAGCCGCGCCTGGCTCGATAACGAGTATCGCGGTCGCGGTGAAATACGCTCTGACTGGTTTGACGCACCTGACCAGGACGGCAAACCTTATGCCGAGGGCCTCCTTGCGTTATCCGGCGCTCACGAAGGCGACGTCGGTGCAGCGCTTGTGGCTGGCAATGAGTCTCTCGCACAGACCCTTGCCCAGCGCTGGTCTGACCGGCTTCCCGGTGCCTACTACCTCGAGGTACAGCGCACCGGCGAAGCCCTCACTGAATCTCATACCCGGGCAGCGGCCTGGCTCGCAGCGCGGCTGGGCCTGCCGCTGGTCGCCACCCATCCGGTGCAATTCTTGTCCGAAGGCGATTTTCGGGCTCATGAGGCGCGTGTGTGCATTGCCGAGGGCGAGATATTGGCCAACCCCCGGCGACAAAAGCGCTTCAATGACTCTCAGTACTTTGTCTCGCAACATGACATGAGCGAGCGCTTCGCTGACCTGCCCCAGGCGCTGGCCAACTCGGTTGCGATCGCCCAGCGCTGCAATCTCAATATGACGCTGGGCAAACCTCGCCTGCCGCAGTTTCCTGTGCCAGAAGGTATTTCTCTGGACGACTATCTGCGCCAATGCGCGCACGAGGGCCTGACAAAGCGCGTGCACGCCCCAGATGGCCAGTGCCGGCTCTCGCCAGATCAACTCGCCGCCTACCGGGCCCGTCTCGACTACGAGTGCAACACCATTGTCCAGATGGGGTTTCCAGGCTACTTCCTCATCGTGGCCGACTTCATCAACTGGGCCAAGGCCAACGGCGTACCCGTAGGCCCTGGCCGCGGCTCTGGCGCTGGCTCTATCGTCGCCTACGCGTTGGGCATTACCGATCTCGATCCCATACCCTACGCGCTGCTCTTCGAACGATTCCTGAACCCCGAGCGGGTATCCATGCCTGACTTTGATATCGATTTCTGTCAGGACAACCGTCATCGGGTGATCGAATACGTGCGCCAAAAGTACGGCGAACAGGCCGTCTCGCAAATCGCCACCTTTGGCACCATGGCCTCCAAAGCGGTTATCCGTGATGCCGGCCGGGTGCTTGATATGGGCTACAACTTCTGCGATCAGCTCTCTAAGCTGATTCCCGTCGTTCAGAACAAACCCTTGTCGCTGGCCAAAGCCCGCATTGAAGAGCCCGTCCTGGCCGAGCGCGAACGCAATGAAGATGAAGTACGCGAGCTGCTGGCCCTGGCTGAGCCGCTCGAAGACCTCACCCGAAATGTAGGCATGCATGCCGGGGGCGTCCTGATTGCGCCCGGGCAGCTCACTGATTTCTGCCCGCTTTATAAACAGCCCGGTGCAGACGGGGGCGTGATCAGCCAGTTTGACAAAGACGACGTCGAGGCGGTGGGCCTGGTCAAGTTTGACTTCCTGGGACTGCGCAATCTCACCATCATTCGGATGGCTGAGTCGCTGATTAACGCACGGCATCCTCAGGCGCCGATCAATCTTGATACGCTCAGTTTCGACGATCCGGCCGCCTACCAGATTCTGCGTCAGGCCAATACCACCGCGATCTTCCAGCTGGAAAGCGATGGCATGAAGAAGCTGCTCAAGAAACTGCAGCCTGATCGCTTCGAAGACATCATCGCCGTGCTGGCGCTTTACCGTCCGGGGCCACTCAACTCCGGCATGGTTGACGACTTTATTCTGCGCAAGAAGGGCCAGCAGTCCATCGATTATTTTCATCCCGATCTGAAACCCTGCCTCGAACCCACCTACGGCGTCATCGTGTACCAGGAACAGGTGATGCAGATTTCGCAGATCATCGGTGGCTATACGCTGGGCGGTGCCGATCTGCTCAGGCGCGCCATGGGCAAGAAAAAGCCCGAAGAGATGGCGCAGCATCGCGGACTCTTCGTAGAAGGCGCCAAAACCAAAGGCTACCCGGTCGAATTGGCCAACAAGCTTTTTGATCTGATGGCCATGTTCGCCGAATATGGCTTCAACAAATCGCACACCGCGGCTTACGCGGTCGTCACCTATCAGACGGCCTGGCTGAAGACACATTATCCGGCCGAGTTCATGGCGGCCACGCTGTCGTCCGACATGGACGATACCGACAAGGTGCAGTTGTTTGTGGCTGACGCCCAGACCAACGGGGTACAGGTTCTCGGGCCCGATATTAATGCCTCCGGCTTGCGCTTTGCGCCGGTCGATGAGCGCACCATCCGCTACGGCCTGGGCGCGGTCAAGGGCGCGGGCGAAGCAGCTGTGCTCAACATCGAGGCCGCTCGCCGCGAAGGCGGACCGTTTCGCGATCTGTATGACTTCGTCGACCGTATCGATCGGCGCGTGGTCAACCGTCGCGCGGTCGAGGCCCTGGTACGGGCCGGTGCATTCGACCGCCTTGACCTCGACCGGGCCAAGCTGCTGGCTAATGTCAGCCGCGCCTTCGATTCGGCCGAGTCACGCGCAGCCACGCGCGATCAGGTCAGTCTGTTTGCCGATCAGCCCTCAGACATGTTGGCCAGCGATTGGATTAGCGTGCCGGCCTGGACTGAGCGTCAGCGTCTGCAAGAAGAAAAACTTGCGCTGGGCTTCTACCTGAGCGGTCACCTTTTCAGTGCACACGAAACCGAGGTACGGCGGTTTGTCCGAACTCGTCTTGCTGATCTCAATCCGGCGCCCCAGCCGATCTGGCTGGCCGGCATCATTGCCGCCCAACGCACACAGATGACGCGGCGCGGCAAGATGCTGTTTGTAACGCTTGACGATGGCTCGGCGAAGGTCGACATCTCGGTATTCAATGAGCTGTATGAGTCTCAGCGTCGACTGTTTCGTGACGATGAGCTGCTGGTGGTTTCGGGCAAAGTTAGCCGGGATGACTACAGTGGCGGGCAGCGCGTCGTGGCCGATCGAGTCCTTGATCTGGCTGGCGCCCGCCAAGAGTTCGGCAAGCGACTGCGTATTCGCCTCAACGGTATTGCCGACGCGCCCGCTTTGCGCGGCGCGATCGCGCCCTTTTCTGCGGCCAGCCAGGCATCGGGTGGGGCAGCGGCCTCCAGCGGCAATTCGGGCCCGTCGGCAGGCGGCGCCAGTTCGGCCGGTGGCAGCGCTGGTCCGCTAACCGTGGTGGTTGAATACGGCAATGTCAATGCGCGCTGTGCCATCGAGCTGGGCGATCGATGGCGCGTGCGCCCCGAGCAAGGTCTTCTCGAGGCACTGGACGAAAGGCTGCACCCCGAAACCATCACGGTTGAGTATTGAACCCGGTGAAGTCATCCCTGCACACCTACGGAAGGCTGCTACGCTACACCCGGCCCTACTGGAAGGGATTTGCCGCAGCCATCTCAGCCATGATCGTCGCGGCCGCGACCGAACCCCTTTTTCCAGCGCTGATGAAACCCCTGCTTGATCAGGGCTTCGTTGCGCGCGAAAGCATCCCAATCTGGCTGGTGCCGGCCGCCATTATCGGCATCTTCATCGTACGGGGGCTGGCCACCTTCAGCGGCCATTACGCGCTCGCCTGGGTCTCATACCACGTGCTGGCCGACGTTCGTCGTCAAATGTTTTCACACATGATGCGCCTGCCATCGCGTGAGTTCGAACGCGAGGCCTCGGGTCTGCTCATCTCGCGCATCGTTTTCGAAGTAAACAATTTCACCGAAGCCGCCACCCATGTCATCACTGTGCTTGTGCGCGACTCTCTGGTCGTGCTGGGACTGCTGGCATGGCTCTTCTGGCTTAACTGGAAACTGACGCTTATTGTCCTTTTACTGGTGCCGGCGCTGGCGATCGTCATAGGCATCTTCAGTAAACGCATGCGTCGGCTCAGCCGGCGAAGCCTCGAGCAGATGGGCGAACTGACCCGGGTCGTCGAGGAGGGCGTCCAGGGCTATAAGGTCATCAAGATTTACGACGCCTACGAGCGCCAGGGACAACGCTTTGATCAGACGGTACGCAGGCTGCGCAGCGTAGCCATGCGTATGGTGATCGCCGGCGCCACCACCACGCCGATTACTCAGTTGTGTGCGGCAGTCGCGGTTGCCACCGTTGTCAGCATTGCGCTGATGCAGTCCGACGGAAACCAGACGACGGTCGGTGGTTTCGTCTCGTTTATCACCGCCATGCTGATGTTGCTGGCGCCCCTGAAGCATTTGGCCGATATCAACGCGCCGCTGCAGCGCGGTCTGGCGTCGGCCGAAAAAGTGTTTGAGCTGCTTGACCGTCAGACTGAGCCAGATCCGGGCACTCAAGTGTTGTCCCGGGCCAAAGGTGAAATCGAATTCGATCGGGTGTGTTTCCAGCACCCGGGTGCCGCGCGCGAGTCACTGTCCGATATCAGACTGCATATTGCGCCAGGCGAGGTCATTGCTCTGGTTGGACCGTCCGGTGGCGGCAAGACCACACTACTGAATTTATTACCGCGCTTTCATGAACCCGTCAGCGGTGAAGTACGCATCGACGGCTTACCGATCAATTCGCTCAACCTGCAAAGCCTGCGGGCGCAGATGTCGCTCGTGTCGCAGGAGACCGTGCTGTTCAACGATACGGTGCGGGCCAATCTGGCCGTTGCGGTATCCCATACACCCAGCGATCAGGAATTGTGGGCGGCGCTGGCAGTGGCTGCCCTTGATGACGTCGTGCGGCAACTTCCACAAGGTCTGGATACGGAAGTCGGCGAGCGTGGAACGCGCTTTTCGGGAGGGCAACGGCAGCGCCTGGCCATCGCGCGCGCGGTTCTGAAAAACGCACCCATTCTTTTGCTGGACGAGGCCACCTCGGCGCTCGACTCCGGTACCGAGCGTGCCGTGCAAACAGCGCTCGAACGCGTCATGCGCGGACGGACGACGCTGGTTATCGCCCACCGTCTGTCGACCATAGAGCGTGCTGATCGAATTCTTGTGATCGACGCGGGCCGTATTGTTGAACAGGGATCACACGCGCAACTGCTGGCTCTGGATGGGCTCTATGCCCGCCTGCACGGACTTCAGCAGTCGGGCTCAGCTGAAGATCCGGCGCACGGCGATAAACCACTGGCCAGCGAGCCGCTCGGCACCGCATAGAGGCCCCAGCGTCGTAAACTTTGATCGTCGCCGATAAATCGCACACCCACGCGCCTAACTTTGCCAGGGGCAGCCATGAACAGCACCATCACGCAGCCTGATAAAAGCCTCGATCAGCGGTTTGCACTGCCCGATCCATCGCAGCTTCCGTCCGATATTCGCGAGCGTATTCTGGCGGTTCAGGAAAAGACCGGCTTCGTACCCAATGTATTTCTCAAACTTGCTCGCCGGCCAGACGAGTTGCGCGCGTTTTTTGCCTATCACGATGCTCTGATGCTGCGCGACGGGAGCCTGACCAAAAGCGAGAAAGAGATGATCGTGGTCGCCACCAGCGCGGCCAACCAGTGCCTTTACTGCGTGGTAGCACATGGCGCGATTCTGCGTATTTACGAGAAGAACCCGATCATCGCCGATCAACTGGCTACCAACTACCGAAAGGCGCCGCTCTCCGCCCGGCAGCGCGCCATCCTTGATTTCGCGCTGAAAGTTGCGCTGCGTTCTCACGAAGTCGAGGCCTGCGACCTGGACAAGCTTGCACAACACGGTCTCGACGATGAAGATGCCTGGGATATCGCCGCCATCGCGGCTCTGTTTGCACTGTCCAATCGCATCGCCAACGCCACCGGACTTATGCCAAACCCTGAGTTCTACCTCATGGGCCGTATACCCCGAGACAAAAAACCGACATGAACGAACCAACCCCTACATCCCCTCCACCTTCGCCGCGCATGCCCGAGGTTGATCTGGCGTCGGCTCGTCGGATTGCCATGATCTGCTATGCGCTTTACGCACTGTCCCCACTGGTTGGCGGTGTCACGGCGCTTGCGGCCATCATCATCAACTATCTCAAGCGAGGCGAGTTTGCCAATACCTGGGTCGCCACACATATTCAGTGGCAGATCAAGACGTTTTGGTGGACCTTGCTGGGCTCTGTCATTGGCTGGGTGCTCGTCTTTATTCTGATCGGCTTCCCCATTCTGCTGGCGGTCAGCCTGTGGGCGCTTTACCGTATCGTCAAGGGCTGGCTGGCGCTTTATGAAGGGCGCCCGGTTGATCCGCAGCGATGGTTTTAGGCACTCGCCTGGGCTCATCCAACGCTCATTGAGGGTTACAACCCAGGCGCGAGACGACAGTGCGAGTACACCGCTCAGTCGCTCAGTCGCTCAGCCGCTCAGCCGCTCAGCTGCTCAGTCGCTCAGCAATTCACGGCCCGCCAGCGGGCTATTGCCTGGGCGTACCAGTCAGAAAGGTTCCCACCGGGCGAAATGTTCAGGCCCAGATGCGCGGCAGCACGGCTCAGCGCGATCAGCGGCTGCGAAAGATCCAGGGGCTGGGCGCCGTTTTGTTTTGACAGCTTGCGTCCGTCGGCGGCCAGTACGACCGGAATGTGCAGATAACGAGGTCGCTGCATTCCTAGAAGCTGCTGCAGATAGATTTGCCGTGCGGTTGACTCAATGAGGTCATCGCCACGCACGATATCGGTTATGCCCTGTTCGGCATCATCGACCACAACGGCCAGCTGATAAGCCCACAGACCATCCGCGCGACGCAATACGAAATCGCCGACCTCCTGCTCAAGCACAGCGCACCGCTGTCCAAGGCGGCGATCGATCCAAATGATGGGTTGAGACCCGACCCGGACGCGAAGTGCGCGCGCAGAACGACCGGCAGCCAGTCCAGCACGACAAGTACCGGGATAAACAAGTTCGCCCGTGGCCGGCGCGGACGGTCCACTAGCAGGGACGACCGGTGCGGCTGGCCCGCTGGCGGGGACGGCCGGCGTAGACGTGCCGCTGAAAGGGCGATCAGCGAACTTACCCATGAACGGAGCAGCCGAACCACCGACGCGGGAATCCGCGATTTCACGACGCGTGCAAGCGCACGGATAAATCTGCCCGGCATTCAGCAATTGTTGCAGAGCCCGAGCGTATGCATCAGACCGCTGACTTTGCCACAGGACCGGCTGATCAGACTGCATACCCAGCGCCGCCAGATCATGCAAGATGGCCTGATCAGCGCCTGCAACACAGCGCGGCGTATCGATATCTTCGATACGGATCAACCACTGACCCGCATGGGCGCGCGCATCGAGAAAGCTGGCGAGCGCCGCTACCAGCGAACCTTCATGCAGCAGGCCCGTGGGCGAAGGCGCAAAGCGTCCGGTGTAAACGGCCATGGTTCAGTCTGCCGCTACAGTGCCCGAGCCGCACGAGAAGCCGCTCGGCCGCGAGGTGTGGTCACGTTCTCTGGCAGCCTGTCGCTGCCGCTGGGCAACAACCGCGAGCCGGCGAGCTCACCGGGTACCCTGACTGCGCTGTTTGTTGAGGACACCGATACCGTCAGGAGGCGCTGGCGTACCCGCGCGACAGCCAGCCGACCCAACCACCAGGCCAGCGCTCGCCCCGCCGACGACTTTCGCCAGGCATAGCGGGAGAGGGTTCGGGCCCGTGGCTCGGCCAGACGCCGGCTGAGCAGTTGCCCCGCCTGGATGTAGGGTCTAGCCAGGGCCTCAGGTAAGTACCCGCACCCAAGGCCCGCTAATTGCGCCGCCAGTTTTTGCTCAAAGCTGGCGACCGTCAGAAGCGGTTGCCCCACCAGTAGCCCCGTCGTGTGCGCGGGCAAATCACGCGAGGTATCGGCGATGGCTACGGCCCGATGTGAACGTAAGACTTCGTTAGTGATGGGCTCGGGGTGCGTCGCCAAAGGATGAGAGGGGGCAACACACCAGACAAACCTGACCTCGCCCATGACCTGCATGCCAAAGCGGCCTGACACCGTAGCTGCTGCGGGTGCGTCGTAGGGGGCTCCAATGACCAGGTCGGCGCGCCCTTCGATGAGCGCATCCCAACCACCATAGAGCACCTCCTGAGAGATACGCAGGCGAGTCGGGGAGCCCTGCACATGAAAATCATCAATCAGGGCAATCAGGCGTTCAAACGGTATCGTGGCATCAACGGCAACGCGCAGCTCATACTCCCAGCCGGTTGCCAACTGACGGACACGCCCTGCGAGATCGTCGGCATCATTGAGAAGACGGCGACCCTCACGCAAGAGCTCACGCCCCGCCGCAGTGGGCCGCGCCCGCGCGCCGCGTCGGTCAAACAGCAGCACATCAAGCGTCTCTTCGAGCCGTCGCACCTGATAGCTGAGTGCAGAGGGCACTTTACCGAGCGCCGCTGCGGCAGCGGCGAAGCTGCCCCGACGATCAATCAGATCGAGCATCTGCAGGGCTTGTAGCGACAGCGGATGCTCGTGGTCAGACCCCGGCTCGGACGCCGCGCCCCCTTGACCCGTAGGGCGCCTGGATCGAATGGTCATTTTTGATGTTCAAAATTTTTGAATAGCTGCATTCAATTGTATCGACCCTGTGCCTGTGATGCAGCGTTTAAGCTTAAGCCATCTCAAATCCCACACAAGGATGAGTCATGATTGAGGTGCGTCACGCTGACGATCGCGGCCAGGCTGATCTAGGCTGGCTGCAATCAAAGCACAGCTTTTCATTTGCCGACTATCAGGACCCACAGCATGTCAACTTTGGGCCGCTTCGTGTCATCAACGAAGACTGGATCGCGCCCGGAACCGGCTTCGGCACGCATGGCCATCGCGACATGGAAATCATCACCTACGTGCTCTCAGGGGCCATCACCCATCGAGATAACATGGGCAACCAGTCTGAGATCCGTCCCGGCAATGTGCAGCGCATGAGCGCAGGCACTGGCGTTCGCCATTCAGAACACAATCTGGGGCGGGACACGACCCACATGCTGCAGATCTGGATACACCCTGACCGGGTCGGCATTGAACCGGGCTACGAAGAGCGTGTTTTCGATGACCACGCCAAACGGGGCCGCCTGGCCTTGATTGCGTCGCCCCAGGCTATCGAGGGTTCGGTCAAGATTCATCAGGATGCACGTGTCTACGCGGGCCTATTCACTGGCCAAGAATCTGCACAACTGGCGATCAGCCCCGGGCGTCGTGTGTACGCGCATCTGGCTCGGGGCACACTGACCATAAACGGTATCCGCCTTCACGCGGGGGATGCGGCCAAGCTGGTCGAAGAAAATACCTTGTCCGTTAGTCACGGCGAAGCGGCTGAGGTCATCGTGTTCGACCTGCCCTGATGGTGTAGCGAGTATTCGTTTTACCCCCGGACTGAGCTTAATCGGCCGGGTTTCTTACCGACTCATTTTCAAGGATCAACCATGAGTTCCGTCGTCATTGCTTTTCACTCAGGCTACGGCCATACCCGTAAAGTCGCCGAAGCGGTCCACGCCGGGGCTGCGTCGGTCGCAGGCACGCAGGCATCATTGCTCGACGTCTCCAAAATCGACGACGCGGGTTGGGCACAATTGGCGGCGGCCGATGCCATCGTCTTCGGCGCCCCCACCTACATGGGCGGGGCTTCTGGCCCATTCAAGGTATTCGCAGACGCCAGTTCGAAAGCCTGGTTCACGCAGGCCTGGAAGGACAAGATTGCCGGTGGATTCACCTGCTCGCTGTCGATGAGCGGAGACAAGTACAGCACGCTCATGTATTTCGTAACGCTGGCTATGCAGCACAGCATGATCTGGGTCGGTACGGGCATGATGCCAGCGGCCACGCCTGGCGCCCCTGAGCTGGCTAACCGAATCGGCTCATCGATCGGCGTCATGGCGCAAGCCGACAACGTACCCGCCGAACAAAGCCCACCCAAGGGCGATCTGGACACGGCGCACGCCTACGGCGCACGCATCGCTCACTACGCCCGGGCCCGCAGAACGTAATCAGCCAGCTCGATAAAGCCCGCGCCGTGAGTGGCGCGGGTAACGAAGCGTGGCAGTACCTGCATGCGTGCGGCATGCCGTTGAATATTCGCAACGCCAACTGAGTTTGGAATAGCCTCAAACAAAGCCTGATCATTGGGCGCATCACCGATGCACACCCAGTGTCTTGGATCACGCCGATCCACATCGGCCTCGCGCGCAAGATAGGTCAGCGCGGTTTTTCCCTTGTCGAACTGTCCAAACCAGCCATTGACGTGGATGCTGCTGGGTTGCGCATGCATACCAGCCGAACGCATCAGGGCTACGATTTTCTCGACGGAATCTGAATCGAGAGGTGCAACCGCCTCAGCGATATCGATGGCGAGGTCAACCCGTCGATAGGGCTGGTCGCCTGCGAGTCGTGCCTGTGGAAGCTGCACGAGCACCTGCTCTGCGATCCGGTCACGCAGTGTGCGAGTCGCCTCGCGCTCGGCCGGGGTCTGCATCAACTCTACCCGTACGCTGCCCCCGTCTCGGTACATATAAAACGCGCCCGTCTCGCCAATGACCGCCTGAACCGGCCAGAGCCGCAGCATGAAATCACACCAGCCAGCGGATCGCCCAGTGACGGGAACCACGGCCACACCCTTTGCATGCAGTCGCTCGAGCGCCGCCAGTACCGCGGCACTGAGCCTACCGTCCGTGGTGAGCGTATCGTCAAGATCGGTAAAGATGCCCACAATCGTGCGGGCATCGAACTCGTGCAGCGGCCTCACGTCTCAGCGCTTGCCGCCACCCAGCAGGGCAGCAACTGGGCGTGCTGGCCGGGCGGATGGCCGTGCTGGCCCCGTCGATGCGGGTGCGGGCGCAGCCGACTCAGCCTGAGGTTCTGAAGGCTCATAGGGCTGGTAGAAGAACGGGTCACTTGAATAGCCTGCCATGCCCTTGGTCGCTGGCGGCTCAGGCTTTCGTCGCGTCGCTGGGACCTCGTCGCGCGCGCGACTGCGAGAACGCGGGGCACTGCCCGAATCACGCCGCTCGCCGGAATCCGTGTCCGACCATCGCGGCACCTCAACCGACAAGGTCTCGACAGGCAGCTTGCGCTTGAGCAATTTTTCGATATCGGCATGCAGCCGATCTTCATCACCACACATCAACGATAAGGCCAACCCGCTGGCGCCCGCCCGACCCGTTCGACCGATACGATGCACATAGTCTTCGGGACTGTATGGAAGGTCGTAGTTGATGACGGCTGGCAATTCAGCGATATCGAGACCACGTGCCGCGACATCGGTTGCCACCAGCACGCTGAGTTCACCTTTTTTAAAGGCTTCAAGCGTGGTCAGGCGCTCTTGCTGCGATTTGTCACCGTGGATGGCACTGGCGTTGAGCCCATCACGCTCAAGCTGGCGGGCCAGGCGACTGGCACCGATCTTGGTGTTGGTGAAGACGATGACCTGACTGAGCGCGCGAGTACGCACCAGGTGCGCGACCGCTGCGCGCTTCTCGTCGGAGTCACGCACACGGAATACGCGTTGTTCAACGGTATCTGCGGCGGCATTGCGACGGGCCACTTCTATGGAAACCGGATTGCGCATAAAGGTCGCGGCCAGCCTGCGAATGTCTTCGGAGAAAGTCGCCGAAAACATGAGATTCTGCCGCTGCCCAGGTAGTGCATTGATGATGCGCTGAATATCAGGCAAAAAGCCCATATCAAGCATTCGGTCAGCTTCATCGAGCACCAGAATTTCAGCCGTAGCAAGCGACACGGTCTTCTGGCCTAGATGATCCAGCAGTCGCCCTGGTGTGGCGATCAGGACCTCACAACCCTGGCGCAACGCCGCAATCTGAGGCTGAATATCAACGCCGCCGAAAACAACCGCCGCACGTAAACCACTGTGACGCGCATACGCCTGCACATTGACGAAAATCTGGTCGGCCAGCTCGCGCGTTGGCGCCAGCACCAGCGCCCGTACCGGGTGACGCGCGGGCGATGCGCTGGTGTTGGCATGAACCATCAGCCGCTGCAGGATAGGCAGGGCAAAGCCAGCGGTCTTTCCGGTGCCGGTTTGAGCAGCGCCCATGACATCGCGCCCCTGCATGACCACCGGGATGGCCTGCGCCTGAATCGGGGTGGGTTCGCGATAGCCCAGTTCAGTGACCGCCCGCAGAATCGGTTCTGCAAGGCCAAAGCTGGTAAAGAGCACGGCGGGCGCGCAAGTAGCGTCGGGTGCGGTTTCGCCAGCGCTGGCGGCGTGCGATACGGTTTCGGTGTTCAAGCGGTAGGCAACTCGGTAAGGTGATCTGTAGGGGGGACGCAGGTGTCGAAGCGGCAAAAGCCACGCGAAGGCGCATGTCTGTCGACTGCGAAAACTCGTTATTGTCCGCCATTTGGCCTGGGATGCAAACTGCACATGCCTGAACGGCGGTGCATCACGAAATCGATCAAACAAAATTCAGGAATCAGATAACGGCCAATAAAGTCATTATTAAAGACGATATTTGAAGTCAGGCGGTTTTTGCCATTTAATCAAGTCGCCGATTATTTTTTGACGCCCGGTTAAATTGATACTCATCAAAAATAAGTTCTAAAAAAGATTGATAGCCTGCAGTGATTTCAAGAAATATTTGCCTTTTAAATAAAAGCTGCTAAATTGCCGACCACTCAAAAAATACCGGAGTCAATAATGCCCCGTCAATCCTACGAAACTATTCAGAAGCAAATCGCAAAGCTTCAGGCGCAGGCTAAAGCGCTGGAGGCAGCACGCGACAATAAAAAAGCGCGTGCTGTCGGCAAGGTTCGCGCCCTCATGAAAAAACTCGGTGTATCAATGGCCGACATGAGTACTGCCGCCCCCGCAAAAGGGCGCAGAGGGCCTGCCAAAGCGTCAGCGCCGCGCAAGGCCGGAGCCCGAAAATCAACGGGCAAGGTGGCTCCAAAGTTTCAGGATCCGGTATCCGGCTCTACCTGGACAGGCCGCGGCCGCGCCCCGGTATGGCTCGATCAGTATCTGAAACAGGGTCGTAAGCGCGAAGAGTTTGCAATTCAGGCCGCGCAGGCTGCCGCCTCACCCTCTGCTTAATACTTAAAGCCCCGAAACCGTAGGGGCCATCGCCTGTAAATACCGCCGCCACGCGACGGCGGCTTCATTTAGGTGCTGACGCACGTTTTCTAAACAAACGATCCACGGCCCTTTGATGAACCGAAGCCCAGTTACTGCGGTCGTACCCGGGAATATCAATCAGCCGCAAACCATCGGCCACATAAGTGAAATGCGGTGTCAGACGCGGCGTAGCGCCCGCGCGAAAAATCTCCAACGCCAGGGTTTCGGCCTGCAGATGCTCGGCAGCCCATAAGTCAAGAATGCGGGGTTTCTTCAAGACCAGAACACGCACCCCAAGTGCTGTTAACTCGTCGCGTACCCGAGATAGATGGTCTCGCTCCCAGGCCAGGCAAGGCCCACAATCGTCGGCCCCCCAATAAAGCAACGCATGGTTGCCACTTGTTCTCGCCTGCGCAGCTGCAGCCCTGGTCAGACTGAAACCCGGCAAGGCTAGTGATAGTGCGCCTGCAAAAAAGAAGACTCTGCGCAAAAAGCTGCCTGGCTGATCACCGGATACGCCATCGCTATTAATACCTGAGTAATTCACGATCAGCTTTTTCCCCAATCCAGAGTTGCGGCATTGATGCGGTCAGTGCGCGGCTTTGCTCCCACTGAGCAACGATTTGGCGCGCGCGATCCATTAACGACGACCAGCGGGGCGGTTGCGGGTTACCGGGAAGTTCGCGCGCCGCCTGAGCCAGTGCCTGCACAAACCAGGTACCCATTTCGGACGGACTGCACCCAAATGAGGTTCGGTCTGCCCGCGCCGAGGTTATGACCATGACGCGCTCGAAGCGGTCGCGCTGTAACGCATCAACAAATGAGCCCGAATGGCAGGCGGAAATCAGCAATAGCGTGTTCATGTCGCCTGCACGCCGCAGGCGCTGCAAAAGAAACGCGTCGTCGATCGGTTTTTGCAACACCGTACCGACCTTGTTTGACAGTTTTCCCGGATGGCCGTGGGTCGATACGACGAACACCAGGAGATCGTCGGGCTCAGCGCGTGCGCGGATAAGCTCAATGCTCTTGT
>JBDLQY010000120.1:0-16234 GCA_039800325.1 Pseudomonadota bacterium
GGCCAGGGTCTTTACCTCAGCACTGATATGCGAGTCGTCGTTGGCAGCAATGGTCACATCACCCGACTTACCGCCAGTGCCTTTGGTGGTGAGGTCGATGTTTGAAAGATAAGCGTCGACCAGCCCATTGACGCGATTAAAGACCAGCGTGCCACCGCCACCCACAGCGGGGCCACCGCTGGGACTTGCTGATACGGCCACAGCTGAGGCGCCACCCGTGGCGAAGATCGCACCGCCCCGGTCGATGGCAATACGGACATCACCGCCTACGCTAGCCTTCCCAGAGCCATCCGCAACACCCGCCAGATAGGCATAGACATCATTCAGGATGTCATTGCGGCTGAAAGCCACACCCACCGATACGGCCATAGAGCTGCCACCGGCAGACGCCGCGATGGCCACCGAACTGGACTGCACCTCCGACACGATCACCGTCAGAGCATCAGCGGTGACCGTGAGATTGCCCTCGACCGCCATCGTCTTGATGTTGCCAAGGTAGGCTCGCGTATCAGCCGCCACCTTATTCATGGCCGCAACAGGGGCCACGGTAATGGAGTTTGACCCCTCGGAGCCGAGCTCAGCGTTGACCGACAGCGCTGAGTTTTCGATGGTGGCATCAATGCGGCCTGTAGACGCGGCTGTCACCGAAACGCTGCCACCGATCTTCAGCGTAGCGCCCGTAACCCAGGCCTGGGTCAGCAACGGCTGCTGCGGGCCATACGAAGAACCGGCCAGGGCATCAGCGATATTTTTAAGTACATTGACGGGCGTGTAACCAATGGTGTTGAACGCCAGTGTCACCCCGACTGAAACGCCCGCCGAAACTGAGCTACTGACCGAGGCATCGATACTCGCGTCATTGGTGGCCGCAACCACCAGATTTCCGCTAGTGCCGGTTTCCAGGCTGCCGCCATCGGCCCAGGCACGGGCTCCGCCCAACACGGTATTGGTTGCAATCACTACATTCAGGCCAAACGTGCCAGCAGCGACCTCGCTCTCGTCTTCCGCCACCACGCTGGAGCTGTCGATGGCGCTAATCGTGATGCCGCCAGTACCCTTGGCGCTGACCTTATCGAGGTTGGCCTCGGCCGAGGCCCGATTGTCATTTCGGACAACCAGCCCACCAAAACCCACGGCAGCACCACCGCCTTCGCCCAGTACCGAATCCAGCAGCTCGCCCGCCAGCTCAAGCCCGAATGCATTGAAATCATCGGTACTGAACGGAATCCACTCTTTGCTGTCGTAGTCCTGAGTACCCAGATCAAGCTTGCCGCTCGCGCCAAGGCGCATGTAGGACTTACCCGCTTCACCGGACAGTTCACGCCACAGCGCTTGATCGGCGTAGTTTTGCTCGGCAAAGTCGACATCTTCGAGTGCCGTTGCGCCAAGGTACTCATAGGTCTCGCCGGCCTTACCGCCACCGATACTCTGCTGTAGACGAACCCGCTGGCCTTTAACGAGTTCGTCGGGGCTGTCCGACTGTTTGAAATCAGCATCGCCCAAGAGCACGATGTCACCGCGCTTAACGTCTCGCTTACCGGATCGATCGGTATATTTGACTTTGAAACGATCGCCCACCGCATACTCAACCAGACTGCTGCCCAAGGTTGAGTTGGCGGCCGGTGCCAGCTTGGCAGCCGACTCAATGCCCGACTGGTTGCTTGACTCGATACTGAGCTTGCCAGCCGATTCAAGCACCACCTTGTCACCCGAGGCGAATGCCTGAGCCTGGGTGTTGATCATGTTGCTGGTGAGTGCCGCGCCCACGCTGATCTTGAAGCCGCCCCCGCCTGTGAACCGCTCAATGAGACCTTCACTGGACGAAGTCTCATTGTTGAGCTCGGCCTCAATGTACGCGTCGGTCGTCGCATCAAGCTCGAGTGCACCGGCCGACTTAACCGTGGAATCGGTGATTGAGGCCCTCGAGCGTACCGGCTGAGCCGTGCCCACCTGGGTGTTGGCAATGGCCTCATAGGCCAGCTTCAAGACATCCTGTGCCTGCCAACCGACGGTGTTGAAGGCCAGTGTGACGCCAATGGTCGAGCCCTCGGATTCAGTCACACTGCGGTTACTGGCCTCGATGTAGGCCTGCTCTGACGATTTGACACGGACATCACCCGTGGTGCTTACCACCCGGCTAGATTGAATATCGGCCAGAGATTCAGCCAGCACCATGTTGGTGGCAATGACGCCATTGGCAGCCAGACCTCCCCCCTTCAGGCCGCCCGACGTTGTCACCACACTGTCGACATTGGCCTCAATGATGGCCTCATCGCTGGCCTCGATGGTGAGCGCACCCGCAGTCAGGTCAGCGCGCAGCAAAAGCGCCTGTGCAGCACCCCGCACATCGTTGCGAACCACAAGTCCGCCCACCGACATGCCACCCGTTACCGAAAAGTCGGACAGTACATCGGACAGACCGCTGACAAAGCTGGCATCGGTAGCGCGCATCTTGAGCGCCGAAACCGTGCGGTCTTTAGAGCCCCCAAAGGTAATTTTCCAGGCCCAGGAACCGTCTTTTTGCGTGGCCTTGCCGACCTTGGCGGAGATCCCTTCATCCTGGAATAGCTTGCCTGAGGAGTCGCTGGCTTTTTTGATGGCCTGAACCAGCTGCACATCAGTCGCCTCGCGATCGATACCCTGCGCGGTATAGGTCTTGCCACCAAAATCGAAGGAGAGGTCAAAGCGCGTGACGGAATTACCGAATTTGGGCTGCACGTTAAAGCTCGCGCCCTGCTCGGCTGATCCCGCGGTGACGGTCGCCGCCGTGATGACCACCCCGGGGCTGGTTTGCACAGCCCTCAGCTGCGGGCGATCACCTTTGGCGCCGAAGGTGACCGTAAACGTATGGCCGTCGCCGCTACCCGCGGCTACGGTCAATGAGCTTTCGCCAAGCGTCTCGCGCAACGCTGCCTGAATCAGACCCGCCTGCTCGACCGCTGTGGGCATTGCACGCCCATCGCGCAGTGTCTCGGCCTTGACACCGAGCTTATCGGTTCCGACCTGGGCCGCCACGCGCGCGCTGATCTGCTGGATGGCTACGCCGATGTTCTGTCCGGCCGCGGTAATGTCAAACGCCCAGCCGGCCCCCCGCTTGGGCAGCGCAACCACTGTTACGCCGCCCGTGCCAAACCAGGACTCAAGCGCCGTCTGAATGGCGCCTGCGGTCGCCTCGGCAGTGGCCAGCACCGCGAACTCAATATCGTTAAGCCCGTCAAGCGACAGCCTGACCCGGCTGCCCTGCGCGGTCAGGGGGTTAATGAGCGTGATGCGTTGTTGCTCGGCAACCGGCGCGCCGATGGGCAACAGCGTTATCGAAGCGGTCTCGGTATCGCCCACCGCCAGACTAAATGAGCCCGGCGCAAAATTCGCAGGTGGCGTGATGGTGAGCGTCTGAACTTCAAACGCCCCATTGCTGCCGGCGTCGACCGGCGCTGGCACCGATTTCCAGTCGCCTGAAGTTCCGATGCCGGCGACGAGATCAACTAAACCGACCAGGCCGTTTTTAAGATCGGTCAACATGCCGAGAACGCCAGGCAGGCCGTTCTCGGGCTCGACCTCCATCCAGTAGCCGGCATTGCCATAGTCCTGCTTGGACAGGTCAAGCTCGGTCGGATTGGCGCCCATGTAACGGTAGACCAGCCCGCCTTCGCCACCCTCGCGATGTCCGTCGGCCACGCGTACTTTGCCACCAAAATCAACGGCACGAACCCCGTCGCTGGACACAAAGTCAGCCTTGATTTCGTCAGGGTCGTCGTCGGCGCCGTCACCGGCCGCCGCCACCATGACGGTATCGGCATAGACCGCCGGCGCATCACTGGCGAGAATACTCATCTCGCCGGCTACCTTGGCGCCGCCACGCGCACCAGTCTGCAGGCCGGCATCGGCCAATCGGGCATCGGCCTCTGACTTCACCTGATTAGATGTCAGCACCAGACTGGCTGCGCCCAGACCAGCTCGAGCAGCCACTTCATTGCTGACGATGGCCGAAATCGAGGCCGTCACGTCAGCCGTGATGGAGGCGTCGCCGCCAACATCGAGGGTACTGTGCGTGATCTGCGCCTTAACTGTCACCGGCTGCGCGGTACCGACTTCGCCGACAATCGTGTCTGCCGTCTGAGACATCAGATCTTCAGCCTTCCAGCCCACGGAGTTATAGGCAAGAAGTGCACCGATCGAAACACCGCCACTTCGAAGCGTGGCCGTGTTATCCGCCGAAATCGTGGCCGTGTTGGCTGCATCAACCAACAGATCGGCACCCACCGTCAAGTCGCTGTCAGTCACGATGGCTGATGACTCGGCCAATACGAGATTGCTGACAATCAGCCCATTCAGCGCGAAACCGAAACCCAGCCCAAACGCCCCATTGGCCTTCGCACTGCCATCGGCCCCAGCCGTGATGGTTGCTGACTCATCGGACTCGATCGTCAGATCCCCGCCTGTTGCGACGCGTGCATCATCGATAGATGAACGAGTGCGACCACGCACATCATTACGCGCAGCCGCTCCACCGACGGCCAGCAGGCCCCCAGAAGTGGCAAGACTGATCGACGAGTTGATATCGGCAGCATCCTTGGCAGCCACTGTCAGATCACCGCCCACCGCAATATCCAACACCTTGCTGCGTCCACTGGCAGCGCTGGGCGAAGTCGCTGTGCCAATCCAGGCTTCAGCGCCTGAACTGACCCGGTTCATGGACATTACGAATCCAGCGCCGCCGAGGAACCCCCCGTCGGTGGCAGACCCCATTCGAGCATCAATGGCGCCGGCACTGCTTGCCTCAACGGTGGCGTCACCTGCGATTGAAAGATTGGCATCGTGCACAGCCGCCTTGCTGAAGACCGTAGTCTCGGTACCCATACCAGTGCCCAGCAGCGCACCCAGCGACAACTGGGAAAGACTCTGATCTTTCCACCCGATAGCATTGAAGGCCAAGGCGATGCTGGCGGCAAATGCGCCGCTGGTTGTCGCTTTGTTGATAGCGCGAATATCGGCGTCGTTGGCCGCATGCACATCGAGATCGCCTGCCGCGGCCAGGCGACCACCCGACACAATGGCCGTAACCGAGCCGTTGATGAGGTTGCTGGCAATGAGCGAATTAAGCGACAGCAGGCTTACGCCTAAGGCCGTGGCAGACGCCCCGCCGCCCACCCGGCCCGTCAGAGTGGCTTCGATTCGGGCTGCGGAGTCCGCCCAGATATCGATATCCCCGCCCGCGGTCAGCTCGGCCCCGGTGACGCGGGTATCGACAACATGGTTGACCTGATTACGTATGGCCACCCTGCCAGCCGATACCAGGGCACCGCTGCCGCTCATGGTGCCGGTGGCGATAAGCGTCGCTGCATCACGAGCGGCGATCCGCACATCGCCACCCACATAATGTTCGGTGCTCGTGGTGGGGACAAAACGTACCTGGGACGTGGCCTCACTGATGTTCTGCGCGAGGGCTGAGCTGACACCGGCAGCCAAGCCCGCAGTCACCTGGCTGAGCGTGGCACTTGCCTTGAGAGCCAGATTGCCGTCAATGGCAAAGTCGCCGCCGACGTCAACAAAGCCTTTGTCGAAACTGGCACCGACTTCAAAGGCCGCCACGGTGCCGGCGTTGCCCTTAAGAAACTCGGACACACCTCCGGCTTTGAGTCCACCGGCACCCTGTCGACCGATCAGGTTGTAAGAAAACGCCGAACCCGCGCCAAGAACCGTGGAGGTAACCGCTGAATTACTGGCGGTGAGTGTGGCACCCGCCTCGGCTTTCATCGAGGCGTCACCCGCAACGCGAACATTCACCTCGTTGGCAGCAGCCCTTGTGCTGCCTAGCAGCCAGTTCGTGGACACTGAGCCGTTTTCCGCAAGCTCAGTCCAGTCATCAAAGCTGGAACCATAGGCATCAATCTGGCCCCGCGCGGTCGCCGATATGGTGGCTGAGTCGATGGCCTCAACCACCAGGGCACCGCCGTCGATACCCAGGCTATCCAGCCGAGCGTCAAGATCACGCTTGAGGTCGTTGAGCACCAGCAGACCGCCCACGGCCAGCCCAGCGCTGGTGGTGTTGGCCGCTTTGGCCTCAGCCGTGGCCGTCATCGAATCGCGGGCAATGACGGACACGGTGCCGCCCGCCTTGATGCTTGCCACGCCGGTGCGCCCTTCGACATCTGCGCGGGCACTGCCGCGGTAGCGATTGATTGCAACCACTGCGGCAGCGGCCACGCGAACGCCAGGCTCGTTCAGCGTGTTGGCCAGCGCGTCCATAATGAGCGAGGTTCGTGCATCAACAGCGACCCCGCCGTTGGCCTCGATACGACTGGCATTGACCGCAACGCCCACATCGCGCGCCTTACCCGTGTCAGTGGGTTCGCCACCCGCGAACTTGGCCACGTCAAACACACCCATATCGCCCACATAACTACCCACCAGGTTGATCGCAAGCGCGGGCTCCTGATCACCATCCTCGGGCGCATTCGCACCCGTCGGCGTGTCAGCCTTCAGGCGTGCTACGTCGCGTGCGGCCAGCTGGACCCCCGCCGAACTGTTGATGGTCATCGTGTCGGCGGACACACCCACCCCACCGCCTAACGAGTTCCAGGCACGCAGCGAGCCGATGTTGAGATCAAAACCCCACACAACACCTAGCGCGCCAGCCGCCAACGGTCCGACTTTGCCCAGCTTGATCTCGGCATTGAGCGACTGAGAGGCCAACGCGTAGGCCCGCATCGCCGCCGAATTGATGGTGGATTTCTCGAGGGTGACCGAGACCGAGGCCTGCACATCATTACCCGCCAGACTGGCCGGCAAGGTCGCCACGCCGTACCAGGACTCTTCGAGCTCACCGCTATAGCCGCCACCAATGGCGCTCCAGCTGGAACGGTCTTGCGCTATAAGGCTGACCTCACCGGTGGCCCGAATGGTGGACGCATTAAGCTTGACAGAGGTGGAACCCACGCCCAGATTGCGCACCTGCTTGGCGGTCGCATTCACGCTGCCAGCATCCAGAGCAAACGCCCGAAGCCCAGACACATCGAGTTCAGCGCCATTGATCATCGCTTCAAGCGCCGAGGTGACCAGAATCTGGCTGGTCCCCGCCTGCTTGGAGCTTGCGAAGTCGCTGAAGATGCCACCGGTGGCACGGTCGCGGGCAAGAGCGCCGACCTGAACCGTCGGCGCGTTTGCGCCTGCAGCAGCAGACACAGTCACCTTGCCGCTGCCATCGCCCAGATAGGCCTTGGCCTGACGATCGACTGCGAATCGGTTCCAGACCTTATCACTCTCGTCAGACCCCGCCTGCACAGAGTCTTTGACGCCGACCACGCTGCGCAACTGTGTGGAGTCAGTAGCCTCAATCAGAACCTGAACCGTGACCGGATTGGTGGCATCCACGATCTGGATGGCAGCATTACCGCGCAGGCCCGCCTCGCTCTTCTGCACCACGCCAAAGCCCACTTTAGAGGCCTCAACACCGGTTCGCTCAAGCTCGAAGCGAACATCGGTATCGGCTGTGATGAATACGCCAGCCGCAGTCACAGAAGCTTTAGTACCCAGCACCGCACTGGCGCGCGCATCAGCCGTCAGCGACAGATCAGCCAAGCTTGCCGCAGGCTTGGCGATTGCGCTGATGGATGAGCTTGCCATCAGCACCAGATCGCCTGTGGTACGAACGCTGCCGTCGATACGGATATCAGTGGCTGCCGTGAAATCAGCCGACAGCGCGGGCGTCACGGACACCGCCGACTCGGCCAACAGGTAAACACCACCCTCAGCCTCAAGAGACGCGCCTTCGCTTACCTGAATGGTTTCGGCCTGCACCAGCAGCAGAGCCTCACCGAGATCGGCCGTATTAACCGTGACCTGATCGGCGCCGCCCAGTCCACGAATGGCAAACAGGTTAGTCGGCTTGGCAAATACCAGGTCATACAGACCGTCGGCCGAAACGCGCAGCTTGCCGTCGGGCTGCGAGGCCAGCGTGACGCGGTTATCAGAGGCGGACAGATCAACAATGAGATTGGCGACTTCGCCGGACAGGCTTAACAGGTCGCCGGCACCACTCAGACGGGTGTTTTGCGACGCGCCCTTGGTGAGGTCGACCACCGTTCCCGCAGCCTCGAAGGGCTTAAGATCGATGTTGACGACTTTGCGCTCAACCGCCTGCAGCGTGACGTTGTCGGCGGACAGATCTTTGGCGGTATCAGGCCGCGCCTGTTGCAGCATAGGCTCAGCCGACAGCAGCACCCGGTCTTCAAGCCGCTCGACCTGCGCACGCTGACGCAGATAGGCCAGACGTCGACCGCGCGGCGACCAGCGCTTGAACCGTTTAGCAGGAGTACCACTCATGTCACACCCCAAGTCATCTGCGCCGTCCGGCTATGACCGGATGGTGGGCGCATTGAAATCAATCAAACAAGATCGTCTTGCCCGTCAGGTTTAACGACTGGACCATGGCTTCAGACCCACTCCGTCGCAGCACGCCTTCTACCTCAGGGCTTAGCTACCTTGGCCGGATTCAGTGCCGCGCCCTGTACCAGCACGCGACCCGATATCCCGGGACGGATAGAGCCATCGGAATTATCGAATTCCGCAATGACTTCAACCAGGCCACTGGCCGGGTCGGCCACCGGCGACACAAACACCACCTGTGCTTGGCGAAGTGTTACCTCGGCAGCTTCGCCAAGCTGCAACTGCACCGGACTACCCACGCGCAGTCTGCCGCTGTCAGCGATTGGTACAGTGCCGGTGAACCGCACGGTGCGCACGTCGACCACCACCATCACGGGCTCATGTGGAGCAACGCTTTCGCCCAGTCGCGAATAAATTCGGGTGACGATGCCGTCGATCGGCGAACGCAGATGTCGCCGCTCATAAGCTTCCCGCGCCAAATCGAGCTCGACACGCTCACGCTGCTTTGCGAACTCGATCGATTTGCGCTCGGCGACGATCGCGCCCAGGGCAAGCTCTTCGTCTTCGACCTGCTTGCGCGACACACCGCCCGAGGGCAACAAAGATTTTGCTGATCGCACCTGCTCGGTCAGCGTTCTTTCGCGCAGCAGCAGCTCCTCAAGTCGCGCACGGTCTTGCAGCATGACCTCACGCCGCTTCACTTCCAGGGCTTCCAGAGCACGGTCCATATGCATCATCAGATCGCCCTTGCGCACCCGGTCACCCTCTTTGACGAACAGGCCCTCAACCCGACCTGCTGCGGTAACGCTCAGCTTAAGATCGCGCGAGGCCTGCGTAACGCCTGAGGCAGCTGTACCCGAGGCACGGGAGACAGCGGCGGCTGCAGTCGCGGATAAAGGTTGAGCTGAAGGTGCGGACGCCGCCGCAGCGGGGACGGTGCTCGAGCCCGAAGACACACTCGATACAGGCATCGCGCCCGCAGCCGGCGCTGTACCCGCATTAGGCATGACACCGTAAGCCGGAGCCGCTCCTGAGGCGGGCGCCGCGCTTTGGGCGGATGTAACCGCCGACGACGCAGCAGCCTCAGCGGGCGCCTCCTGCGCAGGCCTGCGAACCGGAGTTTGGGGCCAGTCGCTTCGGGCACCCGAAGCGCCGGCTGGCAGCGACTGCGGCGCGGACCGCTGCGCGCCCGCCGCGGGAATGTTCAACACAGGCGACGAGCCCTGCGCGAACAAGCCCGCGCTCGCAACAAGACCCCAGATGCCGACCAGTAGCCGAAGCAGCGCGCGTCTGACAGACATGGGACCCTTTGATCAGCGGAAACGATCGAGCAACTGCCCCTGAGCCGCTTCCAGAAGAATGTCAGCCTTGCTCCAGGCAGCCTGCTGCTCAACCACTGCCAAGCGTGCGTTGATGGCGCGCTCTTCTCGCAAAAGAATCTCGCGCATGTCACTGCGCCCAGCGGTAAACCGAGAGCGCTCAAGCTCGAGCTGACGCTGCTCGCGCGCGGCAACGTCCTGCCAGAGTTTTACGCGCTCGGCCGCGCTCGTCACCATGCTGATGGCGGTATCGATATCGTTGGCAATCGAAACCTCAATGGCCTTCAGTTGCAGCAGGGCATCTTCTCGACGTAGTTTGGCCGCGACGATATCGGCCTTAGCCTGCTGATTTTCGCCAATCGGCATGGATAGCTGCACGCCAACCGTCCAGGTGGGATAGTCTTCCATGCGGCTCAACGCGTATGCCTTAGAGGCGCTACCCAATTCCCAATTGTTCAGACCGTAGCTGGCCACCAGATCGATTTTGGGCAGACCCTGGTTGTTCGCATAGGCAAGCTGCACACCCTCACGCTCGAGCATGGTCTTACGCATGCGGTAGTCATCGCGGCGTTCGAGCGCCTTGCGCATCGCCTGATCGAAAGATACCGTCTGATCACGCACCGCAGGCATAGAATCGGCTGCGCGCAACCGGGTTGAGCCCTCAGTGGCTGTTGCCATCAGTAGCGTGCGCAGACGGCCCACCCGTTCCTGCAGTCCCTGCCTTGCTTCGCTCAGACCTGACTGGTAGCGTCCGAGATTGTTTTCGACCTCCCAGATCTCGGACTGCGGCAAACGACCCTGACGGTTCAGCGCGCGAGCCTCCTGCAGCAGACGTTCTCCCATGCGAACTTTTTCCTGGGAGGAGGTCAGACGCTCCTGCGCAAGAGCAAGCTCCCAGTAGGCGAACACAGCCTCTGCCACCACGCTGGCCTCGGTATCGCCACTGGCGAACTCAGCAGCGCGAGTTTCAAGTTCAGCGACCCGTACCCGCGCGAGCGTGATGTCACGCCCAGCATCTCGTGCCAGAGGATGGGTCACCGACAAGCCGTAATAGGTCTTGTAATCGGTCGCACCATCCTCGGGGGTACCCTGACGGGCCACGTTATTAATGTTGGAAAAAAACTGCGACAGCGTGGTTTTAGCCTCAAGCTTGGTGCCCGTGGTAAACAGCTGCGACACGCCAACTGAGTAATCAGTGCCGAGCCGGTCATAGACTTTTTCATTGCGGCGGGCAAATTGCTCTTCAGGCGTGTTCTCGACCAGCTGGCGTCCCCGCACCACGGATGCATTGGCCTGTGTCTGAAAAGCCGCACGCGCTCGATCGATACTGGTTTGCGTAACCTCGCGCTCGGTACGCTTGGAGACGATGGCCTTGTTCACCGCCCTGATCTGGCGTATGAAATCTCTGAGATCGAGATCAAACTCGCGTAGCGCGGGCACAGGCGCGGCCGCAGCGGCAGGCACAGGACCTGCCTGTGCCAACATGGGATGAGCCGTATCGGCCGCCACTGCTGACGTCTGCGTTCTCGGTACAAGCACAGCCCCCGCCGCAGGGGCAGACGCCTGCGCGTTCGGAGCAACCACATTACTGGTCTTGTTGCGCTCGGCCGTCTGGGGCTTGCGCCCAGCATCGGGCGTTGCCTTAGCCTGGGCTGATGCGGGCTGAACAGCCCCCATCAGCAGGCCAATGGTAATCATGGCAATCACAAGCGGCTTTAGCGAATAGGCCTGGTCGCCGTGGGCCTCAAGCTGAACCGTGGATACAGACCCGAAGCGTTTAAAAGTCGAACATTCGAATGACAGGCTCATGCCATCACCCCAATAAAAACCTGCAGCTAGACAACCGATATTGTCCGGGCTTTGTGCCTCTGAGTCTGCACTCAATTCCGACCAATACCGACCAATTCGCATAAACCCGACGGCCGACGGGACAAAACCATGTAATCCCGCTTAAGCGCGAGCCAAGAGAGCCCAACACGGTTCGGAGTCAGGCCTGAATTCAAGGAGAATGCGTCTCTAAAGCCCAAGCGCAATCCCGCCACATTTAAGCTTCATAAAATCATAAGTGTGCATTAATTTTTTCAATTAGCCTAGTAAGTTAGACACTTTACCGAAGGCATCTTATGAACTTTGACTTTGCCAAATTGCCCGCCAACCTTTGCTACAAACTGCTCGTTTCATTGGTTGTTCCAAGACCTATTGCACTCGTGTCAACTTTAAGTCCTGAAGGCGTGGTGAACGCCGCGCCTTTTAGTTTTTTCAACCTGATGGGCGACGATCCGCCGATTCTGATCGTCAGCGTCGAAAATCGCCCCGACGGCCGCCCCAAAGACACCGCTCGCAATATCGTAGAAACCGGCGAGTTCGTGGTGAATCTCGTTGACGAAGCGACAGCCTCCCGCATGCACGCCTGCAGCGCCGACTTTCCGCCCGAAATCAGCGAGCCCGAACAAGTTGGATTCACCACGATCGCCAGTGAGGCCATTAAGGCACCGCGAATAGTCGAATCGCCCGTTTCACTGGAATGTAGGCTGCTGCAGAAAGTGGCTGTGAGTGAAAAGCGCCTGCTGGCTATTGGGCAGGTGCTGTGGCTTCACTGCCACGAAGGCCTAGTTGACCCCAAAACTTTGCGTGTCAATATGGGTCAATACTTCCCGGTTGGACGTCTCTATGCCGACCAATATGTGAAGACGCGCGACCGGTTCGCGGTTACCGAAAGCCCAGAGTACGTAGAGCAGGTACGCAAACTCGGTCGACTTTAATGATGGCCTGATCAGCTCGATCGCTCGGCAAGCGCACGCTCGGCCCATAAGGCGCCCTGTAGCAGCAACTCATCGGCTCCATTGGCGGCGACCAGCTGTACACCCAGAGGAAGCCCTTGGGGTCCGCGTGTATTGGGCAGATTCAGGCAGGGAACGCCCAAAGCGGTCCAAATACCATTGAACGACGAATCGCCTGTGCTCGTCAGACCAACGGGTGCTTCATCGGCAGCAGGCGCGGTCAGCAGAAGGTCGAACGCCTGCATGCTCTGCGCCATCCAGGTCTGCCAACGCGCTCGAACCGCAAGCGCATCACGCCACTGCGCCCGCGTCGTGACGAGCCCAGCGTCTACCTTCTCGCGATAGATGTCGCTGTATCGATTGCGATGAACCTGGGTTTCCCAGACCATGCCCCGCGCAATCTCGTAGCGCATGATGCAGGCGTGCGCTTCAAATAGCTCTTCAAACTGCGCCCCGGCATCGAGCTCTACGACCTGGGCACCGGCCGATGCAAAACACTGGGCCGCGTGTTCGATTCCGTGCTGCATGGCGGGCTGCACGCGTGACCAGCGCGGCGTGCGAAACAGTGCGACTCGCGGCGGTCGCTGAAGACGGATCACTGGATTCAGGCTGTAAAGCACATGCGCCAACAAAGCCGCATCCCCGACATCGCGTCCGAATAGCCCAACGGTATCTAGTGACTCTGCTGAGAGCTTGAGCCCCGCTCGTGAAATCTCTCCGAAGCTGGGCTTGAAACCTACAATGCCGCAGAAAGACGCGGGCCTGACGGTTGACCCACCCGTCTGCGTGCCCAGCGCCAGCGGAACCATGAAGTCCGCCACCGCAGCGGCAGACCCTGATGAAGAGCCGCCCGGCGTGTGCGCCGGGTTGTGCGGGTTTCGAGTCGGCGGGGGATGCAAGTTGGCAAACTCAGCGGTATGGGTTTTGCCCAGAATAACCGCACCAGCCGCACGTGCAGCCGCCACGCACGCTGCATCGCCCATGGGCTGCCAGCCTTGATAGATGGGTGACCCGTGCTCGGTTGGCAGATCGTAGGTATCAAAGACATCTTTGACCCCAAGCGGCACCCCGTGCAGGGGCCCGGCAGACGAGCCACGACGATCGAGCGCTCGAGCTTGCGCAAGCGCTGCGTCTGGGTTTACCGCGCTCCAGGCCCGTATTGTTCCCTCACGCGCTTCAATACGCGCAAGGCACGCCTGAACCATATCTTCTGCACTCAGCTCACCTTGCCGAATGTGCTGCGCTGCCTGCCTTGCGGAAAGACGACCGAGATCGACCGACGTCGCCATGGGATTAAGCCTCACTGCCCGGTACAACGCCGGCAGGTAGTGTCTCAATATAGTCACAGATGGCGCCAGGGGTCGTCAGCCAAATTCGATCCCGGTAGCGCAGCATGTGTTCAACCACCCGACGAAACTGCCGCAAGCGATACGGCTGACCGAGAATAAAACTGTGCAACACAATTGGCATGACCAGGGGACGACGGACTGATTCGGCCAGCATCTCGTCAAACTGATCGATCAGGTTCGCGCAAAAATCGAGCGAGGGAGTACGCCTGGAAACACACTCGAGCGAATCGTTCAGGTCGTGAGCGTATGGGATCGACAAGAGGCGACCATTGCTCGTTCGCATCCAGATGGGCTGGTCATCCATAGCCCAATCGAGGGTGTAACGAAAGCCCGCCTCTTTCAGCAGATCAAGCGAGATGTCAGTTTCTGAAATATAAGGCCCCAGCCAACCGGCCGCCTTCTTGCCCTGGTGACTTTCAATCGCGCGCGCTGCCTCAAAAATACAGGCACGCTCGGCCTCAGCCGACATATCGGCCTGGCGTTCACCATTGGTGCGGCCGTGGCCTACGATTTCATGCCCTTGATCGGCCAAGGCCTTAACGAGGGACGGACAGTAGTCATACAGCTCGGTGTTGATCAGGGCTCCGTATGGAAGCCCGTATGTTTGGGCGAATTCCAATAAGCGCCACGCCCCCACGCGGTTACCGTAGTCTCGCCAGGCGAAGCTGCGATGGTTGGGCGGCGGATGAGGTACGGCGTAATCATTGCCAAGTCCCTCGCCGAACGGAAAATGCTCGACATTCAGACACAGATGAACAGCAAGCCTGCGACCGCCAGGCCAACTGTAATCGGGCCGATCGGTAATGGCTGAGAAGTCGTAACGATTATGGGACTTGAGCACGCGGACCCCCGGGAGCAGATGATGTGGCTGCGGGCACCAGACGAACCGATCCATATTGCGCTCGCGCGCGTTGGCGTGTGTTGTCAGTGTCAGTAAGGATGGCGATTCCAATGAGTGGCCCCGGAGGCTTTCCGTAGGCAGCCGTGAAGTCGTCAACGACGTTACGCCGGTATTTTTGCCAGCGCCCGACTCCTTCGGCCCCGCTGGCAACCACTAATTTGCGAACTCGATCGGTATGCGGGTTTTTTAGGACACTGCCTACCGGTTGGCGGTTCTCCCAGATGTACATCAGCGTGGCATACGGCATCTCACGCCCGCCCAGCAATCGGGTCCGCTCGAAGAAGAGCCGATCACGCATGGGTAGCGATTGTTTATCACCATCGAAAGCCAGAACGATCCGCACCGGCGAGTCTTCCGCGTATCGATCGGTGTTATCAGCCCCCTCAATGAGCGAGTCGATGCGCCACTGCCACTCAAGCACCGGCGCCCGGGAAACTTCAAGATTGAGTTCACGCAGGAGTCCCGACGCAGATGCGTCTGCTTCCGCAGAAACGACGGCGCCGACCTCAGCGTCACGGACGACCCTGTAACGAGTCTGAGCTTTTGTCGGATGGAGTACCCAAGGCTGCCAGCCGGCGGGCAAAGCTCGACTGTCTTTACCTAAGACCAGGAGTGGCACAGCGTCCGTTGGCGTTTGCAGGCCGGCGAAGGACGCAGACGAATCGACTGCAACCTCAGACCGCTCGCCGCTGGCACACCCCATCAAAAGTGCGCTAAACAGACTGATGATACAAAGAACCCGCATACAGCCCCCGTGACATCCCACAGCTCAGGAACCTCGAACGCAGGCGACACCGTAACCACAAGATCTTTTTACTGCAAGCGCGGGTACAAAACGGACGGCTCGAACCTGACAAGACCGAAGACTGACCAGACCGAAGAAGGACAGTCCGCGCCCAAAAGCAAAAAGCCACCGGGGACTAACCACGGTGGCTTTTTGTCGGCTTGACTTAGCCTGACGATGTCCTACTTTCACAAGCGAGATGCTCACTATCATCGGCGATGCGGCGTTTCACGGTCCTGTTCGGGATGGGAAGGGGTGGTACCACCGCTCTATGGTCGTCAGGCATAACTTGTTGTCGGGCTGTTAAAAACAACCCGACCAATTCACGAGAAGCGTATCCGTCTTCATCAACTGGCCGTCAACTCAGAGCACCAATGGCGCTATCAGAGTCGGGTTGTGAAGCATTCATCAACAGCTTGCGGCTATGCGCTAGCTGATTTGCTTCGGCGACCTGCCGAAGCGAGCAAAGTTATAGGGTCAAGCCTCACGGGCAATTAGTACCAGTTAGCTTAACGTGTTACCACGCTTCCACACCTGGCCTATCAACGTCCTGGTCTCGAACGACCCTTTAGGGGGATCAAGTCCCCGGGAGATCTCATCTTCAGGCGAGTTTCCCGCTTAGATGCTTTCAGCGGTTATCTCTTCCGCACATAGCTACCCTGCGATGCCACTGGCGTGACAACAGGTACACCAGAGGTGCGTCCACTCCGGTC
>JBDLQY010000121.1:0-3776 GCA_039800325.1 Pseudomonadota bacterium
CCGCTGAACAGCCCACCCTGCACAAGAACCTCACCATCGTTGGCGAGACGCAGTTGCGCGTGGGGTAGTACTCGACCAGCGCTACCCGGGCGATCCGCATCGGGCAGATTGAGACTGACCACCGAGCTGGCCTCACTCAGGCCGTAGCCCTCAAAGGCGGGAATCCCCACCGAGCGAGCGCGGTCAAGCAGAGGTTTTCCGACTCTTGCCCCCCCGACTGCCACCAGCCGCAGACTGTTGGAGGCAGACTTTTGATTCAGGTGCAGGTAAGTCGCCCAGGCTCTGAGCATCTGCGGCAGCAAAATGACGCTGTTTGGCTGCCAGATGTTCACGGCCTGGTCAAAGCGGGCAGGGTCAAATTGAGAGGACCCGTGCAGGCCAAGACTGGCCAGTGGCACGGTGACGCACACGGCTCCACGCTGACGGGGTGCCATCAAACCTGCAATGTTCTCCAGAAGAACCGCAAACGGTAAGGCACAGAGGTGCCTTTCTATGCTCAAGGATGAGGTCGCCTGTTCGATCCCAGAGGCGACTCGACGCATGGCGTCTGCGCTCAGACAGACGCCTTTGGGTTCGCCCGTTGAGCCCGACGTGAAGGTTAGGCGAGCGGTGCCGGCGTTGATAAACGGCAGGCCGTCTTCGGCTGCATTGAGCTTCAGGGCACCGAGCGTCTGGCCAGCCAGCGTAAAGGGTGTGAATCCCTTAAGCCCCAGACTTCCCAGCGTTGGGGCTGCCGCGATCAGCGTATCGATGCCTGCGCTTATGAGAGCGTGTCGAATTTGTGCGGCCGAAAAAAATAGAGGCAGAGGCGCGTGTATCAGACCTTCAGAGATCGCAAGCTCATCCAGAATCACGAAAGCCACGCCATTGTCGAGCAGCGTGGCGAGACGATGACATCGCAGGCGATCGAGCAGTTGCCGCGTCTGGTCGCTTTCGCGCGCCAGATCAGCATCGCTCCACGAGCGCGTGTCGTCGATTAGTGCGCGCAACATGTGGTCCTCGGTTCTGAATGACGGGTGAGGCGTTGTTCGAATACATGAGCGGTCTGCTTCAGTGAACTGGCCAGAACCGCGGGCGCGTGTTCGTAATAAGAGCCCCATGAGCCCGCCGCTTCGCCCAATACAGCGGCCCGGGCGGGGCTTAGAAGCAGGGTGCGAACACCCATGCGCTCGAACAGTGAACGCAATTCGCGAGTCAGAGTGCTGATCACCCAGCCGTACGCCTGATTCGAAAGATGGTGGGTCAGGGCAATGGCCAGCAGACGCCCGGCGCCAGGCTGGGCGGCGGCCAGATGGCCAACTTCGACCAGACCCTGGCGGGCGACCGGTACGCCCAGACGTTCGCCCAGTAAGGCCTCTACCGGCTGGCTCAGGTAAGACTCCAGGAAGAGTTGACCGTCGGCAGCGTTTCGGTAGCCTGCGGCGGCCAAAAGCTGACCGTCCTGATCACTGAGGGCTGCCAGCACCGGAGCGAAGTGTCTAAGGTCTGCCGCGAAGTACGCACGGTAAATGCGTGCGATAAATGATTCGACCTCAGACCTCTGCGGATCGTCGGCGGCATGCAGGGTCAGTTTTAACCCGGATTTCAGCACCGTGTTCATGGGACGATATCCTGGGGGTCTTGACTTAAGTGAGCCTTAAGCCGGCCTGCAGACGTGCGCCGTGCGCGGTATGCTGGCGGGTGAGACCGCAGTAGTTATCAAAGCGGCGTGTCTCGAAAAGCGCAGGACGGATAGCCAACATCGTTCGTGACTCACGCAGGTGAGGGGGAGTGTCAGCCATGTCCAAGCATGACCAGGTGCCAGACGAAACCACAGGCCTCGAGCGCAGACTGCAGAGCAACCGTCTGAGTCGTCGCGATACTTTGTGGCTGTTTTCAGCCAGTGTGGGGGCCAGTCTGCTGCAGGGCTGCGCCCGTTCACCGGTAACTGGCGAGCGCATCCTGGTAGGCATGAGCCAAGCCGATGAGCGTCGAGTCGATGCCAGTTATTCACCGCATCAGTTTTCGCAGGATCTGGGTGCGGTACAGGATTCGGCTGTCAACGACTATGTGAGCGAGGTGGGTCGTAAAGTGCAGGCGGGTGTGCAGCGCAAGGACATGCCCTACAGCTACCGCGTCCTGAATGCCAATTACGTTAACGCGTACACCTTTCCGGCCGGCGCTATGGGTTTGACGCGTGGCATTGTGGTTGACCTGCGAAACGAAGCTGAGCTAGCAGCATTGCTGGGTCATGAACTCGGGCATGTCAACGCCCGTCACGCCGCGCAGCGTGAAGGGATGGCCCTGGTGGCGGGCGTCGCGCTGATGGGCCTGGCCGTGGCAAGCCGGGATTCAGACTGGGCTCCGCTCATTGGCCTTGGCGCAGAAATCGGTGCCAGTGCGCTGCTCGCCAGTTACTCGCGCGATGATGAACGGCAGGCCGATGCCCTCGGTCAGCAATACCTGGTGCAGGCGGGCTATCCGGCCAGCGGAATGGTGGGGCTGCATCAGTTGCTGGTCAGTGAGCAGGAGCGCGAGCCGAGCTTACTTGAGACCATGTTTTCGTCGCATCCAATGAGCAAGGAGCGGCTAGAAAGCGCCAAGCGTGCTGCCGAAACCAGCTACGCAAGCAGCGCCGGTGCCCCTGCGCAGCGCGAGCGCTTCATGGATAGAACCGCCTCCTTACGCAAGAAAAAGCCCACGATCGAGGCTTGCCAGCGCGGCGAGACGGCCTTGTCCAAGAAGGCACTGGTCGATGCCGAGCGGCATTTCGGAGATGCACTTCGGTCAACCCCCGATGATTACGCAGCGCTGCTGCGGATGTCGCAGACGCTACAGGCACGCGGCCGTCTGGCCGATGCGCGCGGTTACGCAGAGCAGGCACGCAAGGTTTACCCGCAGGAAGCGCAGGCGGTGAAGCTGGGTGCAACGCTCAAGCTGGGGCTGCGTGAACCCGGCGCAGCGCTTGCCGACCTTGAAGCCTATGACCGGATGTTGCCCGGCGACTCTGGCGTGGGATTTTTAAAAGGCGTGGCCTATGAAGGCATGGGGCGACGCGCCGAGGCTGCGCGTTTATTTAACCAGGTGGTGGCGCAGTCGCGTGATAGTGCGGCGGGCAAGTACGCCAGTACTCGCTTGAAAGCCTGGGGTTATCTGCGCTGAGCCGCTGTGCAAAGCTTTGCGGTATTTCAGACTGCCACCTGGGTACCCAGTTCGACCACCCGGTTGGGTGGCAGGCTGAAGTAGTGGGCTGTGGTCGGACTATTCTGTAAAAGCCAGCCGAAAAGAGACCGCCGCCAGCCCCATAGCCCTCTGCGTGATACCGAGACCACCACCGGTTTGCTGGTGAAGAAAGAGGTCTGCTCCAGGTCGAGATCAAGACCTTTACGGCGTGCGAGTTTCAGCACCCGGGCAATATCGGCGCCTTCTCGGTAGCCAAATCGAGCGACCACACGGGTGACGCCGTCGAGCAGCCGCTCGATGTCCATTCGCTCGCTGTCGGCGACCCGTGGTGTATCGGTGAACTCCACCGTAAGAAACACCACCTGCTGATGCATGACCTTGTTGTGACGCAGATTGTGCAGAAAGCTGGTGGGGCAGCCCTGGCGCCCAGCGCTGAAAAAGACCGCTGAACCGGGAACTCGCGCGATGCCCTCGAGGTTCATGTCGCTGAGGTCGGTTCGTACACGGGGCATGGCGTCCTTGCGAGCGCGAATGATTTCAGTGCCGCGCTTCCAGGTGGTTAGCAGCGTGAACATAAGCAGGGCGACGGTTACTGGAAACCAGCCGCCCTCGGC
>JBDLQY010000122.1:0-4458 GCA_039800325.1 Pseudomonadota bacterium
CCAACTCGCTAGTGGTAACCAAGTTCTCAGCCGCCGATCCAGACGGCGTGCCGGGTAAGGGTGCGTCCACGTTTACCTATAAAGTCGTCAATCCCGCCACCCTAGCTACAAGCCCAACGGCTGGCGCCGACTCTGGTAAGTTCGTCATCAACCCAGAGACCGGTGAGCTGACGTTCAAACTAGAACACCGCCCAAACTACGAGCTACCCGGCGATTCGGGCGGCGACCGAAGCTACGAAGTCACGGTCGAGGCCGAAGATGAGCACGGCCAGACCGTTACCCAGACCATCACCGTTAATGTCACTGACGTCAACGAAGCGCCCTCGGTTGATACCGCCAATCCATTGAATCTGCTGACCTTGAATTCCGAATTCAGCTTCCAAAACGGGAAACTAGTCGGTATCACGGAAGGCACCTACGCTACCGACACCGTCATCGCGACCGTTAAAGATATCGACGAAGACACCGGCCTGCTGCTCGACTATGAAGTGAAAGAAGGGCAGTCAGTATCCACAAGGTTCGCGGTTGATACCTCTGGTTCAACTCACAAACTGATCATTAAGGCTGGGGCTACCTTCGACTACGAGGACGTGGCCGAGATTGCGCTCACGCTGTCGGTCTGGGACTCGACGGTCGAGTCGCCAGGTGACCGCGTTCACGATGCCCCCGTAACCTTGTCCCTTAATTTCCCGGTGGCCAATGTCACCGACACCCTGACGCTTTCGACTCAAACGGTTACCGTACAAGACGTCAACGAGAGCGGCGTACGCAGCAATATTGCAGTGCAGGGCGCCTACACCGCGCCCACCCAGACCGGCGAGCGCTATGGCACTCTAACCTTCGACGCCAGCCAAAGCACCCAAAGCCTCAACCGCTCTAACCTGCTTAAGCTGTTTGACGGCAATGCCGCCACGACAGGTACCGCGCCCGTTGTGCAGTTCCAGCTAAAGCCGCTTGCCAGCGTGGCCAGCAGCGAAGTCTCCAGCCAGGTTGGCGTGAGCATGCTGCTGGGCAAATCGGCAGCGCAATCGGGCAGCGACAGCGCGCTTGAACTGGGCCTCAGCTTCAACCTCGACCTCAAGCTCACCCGCGCCAATGGTGGCCTTGAGCTGTCTACGCCTGCGCAGACAGTTAGTGTCGGGCTCACGATTAACGGCAAGCCTCTTACGAGTAATCCGATTACGCTGACGAATGCCGGCGCCGATTTCTTAAGCCTGGTCGACGGCAACAACGCGGCCAACCTGGCGGTTCGCCTCGACGCGCTGTTAGATCGAGCTGACAACTACCAGATGCCGCTCAGCATGCTGAGCAGTGACGGCGCTGCCGCAATCGCGGGCAGTGTCGTGGTCGGTCTGCTGGGCGATCGCACGCTGAGTCAGCTCATTTCCATGTCGCGTGACGTCAGCGAGCTGACCCCTCAGCAGCAGGCTCTCACCACCGCTCGGCTTATTGAGGTTCTGCAAGACGCCGCGGTACTGCCGCAGACCCTTCGTGATCAGCCTCTCACCAAGCTGATCGAGCTGGCTGGCGAAACGCTGGGCATTGCCTCTGACCAGTCTGTCAAAACGGTTCTCACCCTGCTGCGCGACGGTATCGCCCTGCCTGACAGTCTGGCGGGCAAAACACTGGGCGAACTGAAAACGCAATTTGCTGGCTCGATCGAAGCCGCCACCATGGATCGCCTTGAAACCCTGGTCAGGGCAGTGCTCAGTGGCAATCCTTCAACGCCCAACAACAGCGTTAATCTCAACGTCCTTGAGTTACCCGAGCTGATGACCCTGGTCATCAACAGCAACTTTGCTAACCTCACCCTGAGTGCAATGCAAAGCCAGTACAGCACTCAGTTTGGTGGTATCGAACTGGGTGAAGCGCTGGGGCTAGCAGCCCGCGTCATCGACGATATTTACGGCAATGTCACGGTAGCCAGCCTGCTCGACGTGGCGGTTGATCAGATCAGCTTGCCCGGCGCCCTGGGCACCGTCAGCACATTGCGCGTCAGCAGCGTGCTTGACCTGGCCGCACTGGCCATCGGTGCCGCTGAGCTTTTGGGCACCACGCCCACTTCGCTGGATGATCTGGTCCGGATTGCCGTTGACGGCATTACGGTCAACGGGGTGGTCAACGGTCAAAGCCTGGCCAGCCTGCTTGAGATGCTCGATGCCGCCTTTGATCTGCGCACGGTGCTGGGTGATGCCTATACAGCCGCGGGTCTCATTGAAGATCTGCGCGCTGGCTATCTGGATTCCGGGGCGCTCGTGTCGCTTGCCGCTCGCGCCGCATTCACCAGCGCATCTAACGCCACACTTGAGATCACGGTTCCTCAGGCTGAGCGGGTCAAGCTGGGTCTCACAGATGCCGACGGCAATCTGATTGACAAGCTGGTCTTCAAAGGCCGCATGGACAACGTGGCGGCCAATCAGAAGCCGATCGCAGTCGCTGACAGCTTCACCATCAACGAAGACACGCAACTGGTGCTCAGTCGCACTGACCTCGTTGCCAACGATCTCGACGATGACAACGACTACCTGACCATCAACATCGTTGACGGCAGTGTGGTGGGTGGCACGGTGTCGGTTAACAGCGCATCGGGTGGGGTTACCTTTACGCCAGACGCCCACTTCAACGGCGTAGCAGGTTTCCGGTACGCGGTCGCCGATGGTCAGTCAAGCAGTGAGGCCAACGTCACGATCAACATTACCGCTCAAAACGACGCACCGGTACTTTCGGGATCGCTGATCGACTTTGATGTTCCTGTATTCACCACGTTCTCTTATTACCTGCCCACCTTCTGGGCCACCGAGGTCGACGGGGGTGCGGTCACGCTCTCGGCCGGAGTCGTTGTCGGTAATTCGGTCACTGCCCTACCCAGTTGGCTAACCTTCGACGCCACCACGGGTGTCTTCTCCAGCACCCGCGAGGTGGTTAGAACCGATGTTGGATCCACCACTATCCGGGTCACCGCCAGCGACGGGACGCTCACGAGCACTGATGAGTTTGTGCTGACGATTTTCGATATTCCCGATAACGCCAGCACGCCTACGCTGACCTCGATCGCTGAGCTCAGCGTTAACGCTCAAGAAGATGCGGTCAATCGCATCACTTTTGCTAACCTCACCCAGGCAGCTGATGAGTCTGTCGCGGGAAGTGAGACGGTTACAGGCTTCGTGGTTACCAGCGTCGTTTCCGGCTCACTCAAAATTGGTGCCACCGAAGCCACCGCACAGGACTGGGCTGCTGGTTCAAATGACCGCATTACCGCTGACCGCTCGGCATGGTGGACCCCGTCTGCCGATGAGTCGGGCAGCCAGACTGCGTTTGCAGTTAAAGCACGCAGTAATTTCGGTAAGGTCTCATCAGACAGCGTAAACGTCAGTGTTGCGGTCGCTGCGGTTGATGACGGACCCGGGGTTTCCACACCCATTGCCGATCAGGAAGCCGTCGAGGCGGTGCCTTTCAGCTTCACTGTTCCGGGCAACGCTTTTGTTGACCCCGATACGGTCGTCGGCTCGACCACCTATACGGCATCGCTGGCCACCAACCAGGCTTTGCCCGGCTGGCTGAGTTTCAACGCATCTACCCGAACTTTCTCAGGGACTGCCGCCGACGGCGATAAGGGTACGGTCTCAATCAAGGTGACCGCCAGTAATGCCGGTGGCTCGTCGTCTGACATCTTTACTCTGACGGTCCTGAATTCAGACGCGCCAACGTCCATAGACGGCTATCTGCAGAACGCGCTCTCGTTCCGCGACAGCGACGGCGACGGACTCTGGACCCATGAGTCTATTGTCACGGTGGGGCTCGCAACGGACAGCAACGTTGTGGCTGCTGCAGCCGATCAAGAAGGGCTTCATATCCAGAATGGCCTTCGCATCGTCTACGTTGACGCCAACAACGACGGCAAATTCACCGCCGAGTACTGGGGTCTCACCGATGCAAGCGGCACGTCAACGCCGGTGGCGGGCACCGGCTTGATTCGAACAGTACCCTGGGAATATGGGGTTGTCGAAACCATCGATATTTCGACTGGCAAGCCGTTCTCGGGCTCGCTGGCTGCGCCCGAGGGTACCAAGCTCGTCACCCCACTCACCACGCTGGTGGCAGCACAACTCGCGGACACCACGGGGCCGTCCAGCACAGCCGAAATTCAAGCCGCGGTCGATAAGGTTCTGCAGGCAGTCGGTTTGCCCGCTGGCAAGGTTGATCTGCTTCAGTTCGATCCGCTGGCTGAGTCCGCCAGCAACACCGATCCACAACTGCAGGCTGCGGCCCTGCAACTCCAGACAGCCAGTGTTCAGGTGGCCAGCCTGATGAAAGTAGCGGTCGACGCGGCAGATTCAGCCGGTGTTTCCAACCTTTCAAGCGTTGTGGCCAACGTGGGTGCAACCCTGGTCAGCGAGGCCAGCAAAGCCACCGACGGCAAGCTCAATCTGGCTGACGCAGGCCTTGTAACCAAGGCCA
>JBDLQY010000123.1:0-3388 GCA_039800325.1 Pseudomonadota bacterium
GGTGGTGGTGTCTCAGCGTGGTCATATCGAAACCCAGGCCGATGGTCAGCGTTTTCTGGTGCTTGAAAAAGGACGCCGCTACGACGGCGAGCGCGATTCGGCCGCGCAGAGGGTTATGGAATTCGAGCGCTACGGCATTTTGCTTGAGACGCAGGAGTCCGCCGTCACCAGTGAATCCGTTCGCACCCGATCGCTGGCTGATCTTCTTGCCGACCGATCCCCGGTCAATCTGGCTGAGTTGCATTGGCGTCTGAGTTTGCCGGTGTCAGCCTTCATGGTTGCCCTGCTGGCGATTCCCCTGTCGGCGGTTAATCCCAGGCTGGGGCGCTCGGTCAATCTCATTATTGCACTGCTGCTGTACGTCATTTACAACAACCTTTTGTCACTCACCCGCGCCTGGATCGGGCAGGGACGGGTGCCTTTTTCTCTGGGCGTGTGGGTGGTGCATGCGGGAATGCTGCTGCTCATTGCGGGCTTATTCTGGCGCCGGCTGTCCTTGCCGGGCTGGCCCTGGCGGCGTTGGTTTCGAAGGCGTGCTGCATGAGGGTGCTGGGACGCTATCTGCGCTCGCAGGTGACGGCAGCTGTGGGATTCGTCCTGCTGGGCTTTTTGGCGCTATTTGCGTTTTTTGACTTCATCAATGAACTTGACGATGTGGGCCGCGGCGCTTACGGCGTCACCAGCGCGGCGATGTTTGTCGCCCTGGGGCTGGCCTCGCGCGCCTACGAGATCATGCCCATCGCGGCGCTGATCGGCACGGTCTACGCACTGGCCCAATTTGCAGCGCAATCGGAATTTACCGCGATGCGGGCAGCCGGCATGGGTCGGCGGCTGGCGCTGGCTGCTCTGCTGAAAGTCGGATTGGGTTTTGTCTTGTTCACGGCGATGGTCGGCGAGGGGCTCGCCCCGCCCGCAGAGCGCCTGGCCCAGGAGTTGCGCCTCTCCGCGCTGGGTAGCGCGGTGGGCGGGCAACTGCGCTCGGGGCTATGGATTAAGGATTCTGTGCGTGGCGCTGATGGCGCCTTGGTGCGGCAGCGCTTCGTCAACATTGGTGAACTCATGCCTGACACCACGCTGCGCCGAGTGAAAATCATGGAGTTCGACCCTGATATGCGGCTGGCCGAAATCGTCGAGGCTGAGCGCGGCGAGTTCCGGGGGCCTGACAGCTGGCAGCTGTCCGGTGTGGTGCGTACCCGTTACCAGCATGGCGAGATTACACCGCGCGCCGCTGCGCCGTCGGCGACGCAGAACCAGGCGGGCAGCCCGCCACCGTTGCCCTTGCTGCTCACGCAAGGCTCTACGCCTCTGCTCAGTGCCGCGCGCGACGCGCCTGGCGAGCTGATCTGGCGTTCCGAGCTCAACCCAGGACTTCTGGGCGTGTTGATGATTTCGCCGGAGCGCATGTCGGCTATCGGCCTGTTCAATTACATCCGGCATCTGCGCGAAAACCAGCAGACCACTGAACGCTATGAGATCGCCTTCTGGAAGAAGATGGTGTACCCCTTGGCGGTACTGGTAATGATGGCGCTGGCCCTGCCCTTCGGCTATCTGCAGGCGCGTGCCGGTGGTGTGGGGTACAAACTTTTTGCCGGCATCATGCTGGGCGTGAGTTTTCATTTTCTCAATGGCTTGTTCTCACATCTGGGCATGCTCAATACCTGGCCGCCACTGCTGGCCGTCGCAGCCCCTAGCCTTACGGCTTTTGTGATTGCAATTGGCATGCTTGCATGGGTCGATCGCACGCGGTAGCCAACTCGCTGGCTTCACTGGGAAGTCTGGCCGCACCTGCAAAATCAGGAAAACCCTGATTCCGACTGGGTTGACGGGCATTTAAGGGTGATAAGTGCTTGTAAATCAATTACTTCTGAAACGAGCTGACAAAATTTTTCTGAGACAAAGCGATTTCGGTCGCTTGTCATCCATCGGGTTTTCGGGGAGTATCCGCTCCCAACAGCTGACCAGTAGATGCGGTATGAGGTGGGTGTTTAACTGACCTTAGGCGTCTGTCAGCGACTCGGTGTATCGAGGAGGAGGAGAGGCAGCACTGCTGCCATTGAGGGCGCACAGCAATGTGCGCCTCTTTTTTTGTCTGGTGGTTTTGCGTCCCGCTGGTTCGTGTAGCCGGTCGGGCTTGGGCTTTGGCCACGCTTGGACGGATTCAGCGTTTATACTGTTCTGAGAGAGAAGACCCTGGGCCATGTAACGGCCCATCATCGGGCCCGCCTAATTGTCCCGCCCTGAATTTGTTGAGGAGAAGTTCATGACGATTCGTCATCTCATCGCGCTGGGAGCGTTTGCCGCGGTCTCGGGCACGGCCAATGCGCAGTCCATCACTCTGGCAACCTCTACCTGGGTGCCGCCTAGTCATGCGTTGACGGTCTCGCAGGCCGAATGGTGCGATGACGTCACCAAGGCCACGCAAGGCCGCGTCAAGTGCAATGCGCTGGCCAAGCCGGTATCGGCGCCGCCCGCCACTTTTGATGCTATTCGCGACGGTCTGGCCGACGTCTCGTTCTCGGTCCACGGTTACACGCCGGGCCGCTACGTGCTGACCCAGTTCGTTGAGCTGCCCTTCATGGGTGACTCGGCCGAGGTCACCTCGGTGGCCTATCACCGTATTCACGAGCGCCACCTGGCCAAACACAATGAGCACCGTGGCTTTAAGGTGTTGGCTGTGTTTACGCATGGCCCGGGCATGATCATCAATACCAAAAAGCCTGTTAATTCCATGGCCGACATGGATGGCCTGAAGTTCCGTGTAGGCGGCGGCATGGTCAACGAAATCGGCAAGGTGATGGGTGTCAACGTCACGCTTAAGCCCGCGCCACAGTCCTATGAACTGCTGTCCAGCGGCGTCATGGACGGCGTGTTCTTCCCGGCTGAATCGGTCGAGTCATTCAAGCTTGAGAAGTTGGTGAAGCACCGCACCACGTTCCCGGGCGGTCTCTACAACACCAGTTTCGCGTTCGCCATGAACGAAGCGGCTTGGAAGAAAATTTCCAAGGCTGACCAGGATGCCATCGAAAAGCTGTCGGGCGAGGCGCTGGCGCGTCGTGCCGGCCGGGCCTGGGATCGGGTTGATCGCGTTGGCGCTGCGTTCATGCAGGCCAACAACGTGGTACACACTCAGGCGAACAAGGCCTTCATTGATCAGGTCAAGGCCAAGACCGAAGCCCTCGAGAAAAAGTGGATCACTGACGCCAAGGCCAAGGGGCTTGCCAACGCCGAGCAGGTACTTAAAGAGTATCGCGCCGAGATCGCCAAGTTGCAGTAGTCGCGGGCACGGGTTACCGGGTGAGACGCTTTTGTGTCCCGCCCGGTACAGCGTGCGGACCGGCCGACCCCCTCGGGCGGCCGTTGTCTTTTGAGGGGGGTTGATGAAACCGTT